>JAWKNW010000017.1:0-120000 GCA_041391505.1 Rhodothermales bacterium | reverse complement strand
GGTCTGTTTGGCCTCATCGTGCTCATCGGTTCGGGGTACTTTGTATTCGACAAAATGCTGATGCCCTCGATCGTCGGGCATCAAGACCAGATCCTGGTGCCCGACGTGAGCGAGATGCCCGTCGAGCAGGCTGAAGCGACGCTCACGCAAATGAACCTGGAACCGCGGGTCGAGTCCAGCCGCTTCAACCCCAAGCTGCCACGCGACGTGGTCGTGGACCAGAGCCCCCGCCCCAACCGCACCGTAAAGCCGGGCCGGCGCATTTACCTTACCATCAATAGCGGCTCCACACCCAGCGTCACGGTTCCAGATGTCGAAGGCATCTCCCAGGTGGAAGCCCTGAACCGCCTCGCCGCCGCCGGCCTGCGCGCGGAACCCTCGGACATCCGCCCGGACTCCATCCCTCACCCACACCGCGGAACGATCACCAAACAGTATCCGTCCGCCGGAACAACGCTCGAAGAGGGATCCCGCGTACGTCTGTGGTACAGCACCGGACTGGGGGATCGCTTCGTGGTCGTGCCGGATCTTCAGGGGCTCACCGTGCGCGAAGCGCGCCAGCTCCTGCTGGCCCGACGCCTGCGGTCGGTCGTGATGGGTGCGCCTGACGACGACGACACGGCGTCCATGACCGTCATCAAACAGGGATACCAGGCCGGGACACGGCTCAAGGAAGGGCATGAAATCCGACTGTTCGTCCAGACGGAAACCCCAAACGAATAGACCGGAGCTATTCCTCCACGTAAATCGCGAACCCCTCCTCGACGTCCACGACCACCTGTTCCTTGTGCTTGGTCTGGATCACCCGGCCGACGAAGTTGGCCTGGATTGGGTATTCACGATGCCCTCGATCGACCAGGACGAGCAGCTGAATGGACCGGGGACGCCCCATCTGCACGATGGCATCGAGCGCGGCGCGCGAGGTTCGGCCGGTGAAGAGCACATCGTCGACGAGCACAACGTCTTTATCGTCGAGCAGGGTTTGCCTGGAGGCGGGAAGCGGTGCGGGGGTCACGCGCGCGCGATCGTCCCGGAACCCGCTGATGTCGAGATGTTCGACAGGAACCTCTTTACCTGAAGCGGCCGTGACGAAGCGAATCTGGGCCGCCAGCGCATCGGCAAGCGCCGTTCCGCCGCTACGCACACCCAGGATGATCAGGTTGTCGATACCTCTGTTATGCTCGATCACCTCGCAGGCCAGGCGCTCGATGGTGCGCCGTACGCGTTGCGCGGGAAGTATCAGGGTTCGCGCCATAAGTGGGGTGGGAATACGGCGCGCAGGTTATTGGAACATGGCCTTGATGCTGCCCCAGGTACGCCTGATCGCCGTCGATGTGTAGTTCACCTGCTCCCGGGCGAGTTGCTCGCGCTGGCCGTTCGCATAAACAACCTCGAGCTGGTAATCGACCTGTTCCGTGCTCGCCTTGAAGATCTGACTGTCCTTGAACGAGTACGCCTTGTTCACGCCGTGCGGCGGGAAGGATTCGACTTTCACGAAGCGGTTGTTGGTGAAACGCGTCATACGCAGCAGTTCGTACTCCTTGACCTCATCCTCGGTATCAACCTGCCAGGATACGACCATGCCCCCCGGGTCTTCGGAGACCCTGAAGAAGGCCAACTGCACTTTCCCGGCCGGCTGGGGCGAAAAAGCACTGAGGAGTACAAACAATGTGAGACTGATGGACAAACGTCTCATGTTAATCGCGATAGCGTACACTAGGTATCCTTAAGATAGGAAATCTCGCCGTCGTATTGCCAGGCAGCCGGCCTGACTCATCCGGGTTATCGTAATATATTCCCATTTATTAACAAAGAGTATGCCTAGACCGCCTTGTTCGGGCATTGATCGCGCCGGCAATGGCCATAGAGGTTCAGCGAATGATGCTTTATATCAAATTTGAAGATATCGGCGATCATTTCCTGGACGCCCTGAAGCCGTGGATCGCAGAACTCGAACAGCTCGTTGCAATCCATGCAGATCAGGTGATCGTGCTGCCAGTAACTGTACGCGCGCTCGTATTTCGCCTGGTTGGAGCCGAACTGGTGGCGGACGATCAGGTCGCAGTCGATCAGTAGCTCGAGCGTGTTGTACACCGTGGCCCGGCTGACGCTCGACCCCCGCTGCTTGAGCCGGATGTACAGCTCGTCCGCATCAAAATGGTCGTCGGTAGCATACGCCTCGTCGAGCACGGCGAATCGCTCCGGGGTTTGCCGCTGGTTGCGCCGCTTGAGAAATGCGCTGAAGATATTGCGCACTTCGTCGAGCTGTTTTTGAGGAAGCGTGGGCATGTGGCCTGAGCGATAAAGGGAAGGTCTCCCGGCGCGGCATATCCTGGCAGGACGCCGGCGACACGGGGAAGAACGGTCACTGTTCGGGCGTGTTCCTAGCCGCGGCAAGGGTCACGAAGTCGGACCAGATGATATCGTGGATGGCTTCGATCGACAGCCGGCCGTCGATGACGACCCAACGCGCCGGCTCCTCCGCCGCCAGCCGTCGATACGCCGTCACCACCCGCTGGTAGAATTCCCCCGAGGCCCGCTCCATCCGGTCGCGCCCGGCCTGGCCGTCGCGGGCCATCTGACGGGCGGCGGCTTCCTCCGGATCCAGATCCACCAGATAGGTCCGAGCCGGCACGAGGCCGCTCGTGACCCGCCGATTGAAGGCCGCGATCCAGCCATCCTGGTCGAGTCCGCGGCCGGCCCCCTGATAGACGGTTGTAGAGTCAAAGAACCGGTCGCACACGACGACCTGCTTATCGGCGAGTGCCGGCATGATGCACTCACGCACCAGCTGGGCCCGCGCGGCGGAAAACAGGAGAAGCTCCGCGAGGGGGTCGACATGCAGGGCAGGGTCCAGCAGCACCTGACGGACCCGCTCCGACAACGCCGTTCCCCCCGGCTCGCGCACGAGGAGCACCTGCCGGCCCGCGTCCTCGAGCCGTTGCTTCAGACGCAGCGCCTGGGTGCTTTTGCCGCTCCCGTCGATCCCCTCGAAACTTATCAACATATACGCATGTCGTACCATTCCGGCACGATTCGTGAAAAACGACCACCGTTCGGCTCCTGGCCGGCCCTCAACCGTTCGGTCCATGACGCGCCGCCGGCCCTGACGCGGTGCTTAACCCACGGCCCCTGTGCGACGATACGACCCTTGTATGGGAATTGAGCTGAAGGGATCGGCAACCGGCTTTTGCGTCGACAAGCGGCACGCCGGAGCGTTTATCCAAAACTACACGGGAAAATTGGAAAAAACGCCCACGCGAAACGCTTAAATTATGTTTCCCTTCCCGTTCGGAACGAGAGCTTCCTGTAATCAAGTTGCAAAATGGTCCGAGGCCCAGTATACTTCGCGAACCTTTTAGCAGGTACTGCTTAAGATCGAGATACACTGGCAAGTCCATTCGCGCAGCCCTCTCTTACAACCCATTAACTGCGCCCGATGAGTATGTTCGATTTCGGCTACGACGACCTCGAAGACTCGGATGAAAACTTCAGCGTGCACGACCTGGTTCAGGCTTACGAGCAGGAGGGGGGGCGTGCCTACTTTGATTCCGACGCGCTGGAAGAAATCGCCACCTTTTACTTCGAACAGGGGCGATTTGCAGATGCTCTGGGCGCGATAGATCGCATTCTGGAGACCCAGCCCTATTCCTCGGACGCCTGGATGCGCCGCGGCATCTTGCTGAACAATATGAACCGCCACACCGATGCGATGGCGGCATACGAAAAGGCGCTCACGCTCAATCCGTCCGATCCCGAAACGATCATCAACCTGGGCATCACGCTCGATAGCCTGGGGCGCACGGACGAGGCGCTGACCGCCTACCAGAACGCCCTCGAAATCGACCCTCTGAATGAGGATGCGCTGTTCAACCGGGGCGTTACGCTGGAACGCGCGGATGCGCTCGAAGAAGCGATCAACGCCTTTTACGCCTGCGTCGAGCTCAACCCGGATCATCCCGAGGTGTGGTACGAACTCGGCTACTGCTACGATCGCCTGGCCCAGGACGAAAAAAGCCTCGAGTGCTACGATCGCCATATCGAGATCGACCCCTATTCGTACGACGCCTGGTATAATCGAGGCATCGTACTGAACCGCATGAGCCGGTTCGAGGACGCTGTGCAGTCCTACGACATGGCGCTGGTGATCAACGACGAGTTTGCGTCCGCCTATTACAATAAAGGCAATGCCCTGGCGAATCTGGGGGATCTGCGCGGCGCCATCGAAAGCTATCAGCACGTCATCGAACTCGAAGACGGCGACGCGGCGACGTTCTACAACATCGCGCTGGCGTACGAGGAGCTCCAGGAATTTCCCGAGGCGATAGGCTTTTTTGAAAAGGCCCTGCTCAAGGATCCACAGTATGCCGAGGCCTGGTATGGCATGGGATGCTGTTTCGATGCCCAGGAACGCTTCTTCGAGGCCCTCGATTTCTACCAGAAGGCGGTCCATCTCAGCCCCCGATCTTCTGAGTTGTGGTACGCCAAGGCCGATTGCGAATACAACGCCGGCCTGCTCGACGACGCCCTCGAATCCTACGAGACGGTCGTCCGGATGGACCCGGTCAATCGCGAAGCCTGGCTGGATTATGCGGAGACGCTCTTCGAGGCGCAGCGCCTGGAAGATGCGCTCAATGCCTACAACAACGCCTTGACGCTCGAGCCCAATCACGCCGGCTCGTACTTCCAGCAAGCCAAAGCGCTCTTTGCGCTGGGCCGACCGGAGGAAAGCATCCGCTCGCTCAAGCGGGCCTTCTCACTCGATCCGAAGAAGAAAGAAGAATTCCGCCAGACCTACCCTGAGTTGTACCGCGACGCACGCATCCGGCGCGAACTCGGTCTCGACAGCTGATCCGAGCGCCCTTCATTTCGCGCACATTTCTTACCGCTTCCGGCCCTCGCTGAAACGAATCTCCAGTGTTGTCTTTTCAACGCGGTATGTTTCATTCAGCTGAGGAGAAGTCCGTGGTCTCGACGAAAGGTCCGCGCAACGGTATGCGCGATGGTCTGGTTCATTTCGCGCAAGGCGTCCTGATGGGCGGCGCCGACGTTATTCCGGGCGTGAGCGGCGGTACGATGGCCCTGATCGTGGGCATTTACGAACGACTTATCGGAGCCATCAGCGCCTGCTTTTTCGCCGCAATTGCGCTGCTCCGCTTCGACCTCGCCGGCATGCGCACGCACCTCCAGCGCGTGGAATGGCTGCTGATCATTCCGCTTGGCGCCGGCATTGGCGCCGCCATCCTCGTCGGGGCGCGCATCATCCCGTATCTCCTCGATACCTATCCCATGCAATGCCGGGGTCTTTTCCTGGGTCTTATCGCGGCATCGGTGGCCATTCCATGGTCGCGCGCCTCCAGGATGGGGCCGGCGGAATACACGATCGGGCTGGTCGCCGCCCTGGCCGCGTTCTTCGCGACGGGTCTGACCCCGCTCGAGGTGGCCGACCCCAGTATGCTGCAGGTGTTCGGCGCCGCATCGATTGCGATCTGCGCCATGATTCTGCCCGGGATCAGCGGGGCCTTTTTGCTGCTGGTTCTGGGTATGTACGAACCCACGCTGCGCGCCGTGCATGAACGGGAATTGGTGTACGTCGCGGTTTTTATGGCCGGCGCGGCGACCGGTATCGGGCTGTTCTCCAACCTGCTGAAGTGGTTGCTGGAACGCCAGCATGACCGCACGATGGCGGCCCTGGTCGGGCTGATGATCGGCTCGCTTCGGGCTCTCTGGCCGTGGCAGGGAGACGAAGGCGCTCTGCTGGCGCCGGCCCCGGGAGACCCCGTAACCCTGATCGTGCTGCTCGCCCTTTCGGGCTTTGTGGCCGTTACGCTCCTGAACTGGTGGAGCCATCGCCGGCTCACGGGCGCGCTCAGAACATGATCTGCGACAGGGCCGCGGGGGCGCGCCCCACTTCGATCACGCGTTCGATCTGGTTCGTCTCGGTATTGATCACCGTCACCGTCCCGATGCCCTGGTTGGTCCCGAGGTTGAAGCGCGGCGTGTAGGTGCCGTTGGAGTTGCGGTTGCCGATGAACAGATACCGACCGTTCGGCGAGATCGACGCACCGAAGGGCTCGGCGAGTCCCGGTCCATCGATCGTCGCGAAAATCGTCCGCGTGTCGACATCGATGACCGACACCGTGTTTTCGCCGCCATTGCCGATGTAGACGTACTGGCCGTCGGGCGAAAAGACCGGGTGGCCCGGCTTGGCCCCGACCTCGATATCGCCCATGCGCACGAACGACGCCGGCGCGCTGGAATCCATCAGAAGCAGCTGACTGGTAAGCTGCCCTGCGAGGACGGTCCGCGTCCCTTCCGGCGACATGGCGAACTGGCCGAACGAGTGGAAGGGCGCGGACAGGAGGGTAAAGGTGACCGCATCCGTCTGCGTATTGATGCTCATGATCCGGTTTTCCATCAGACTACCGGTGTACACGAAGCCGCCACGCGGATCCGCGACCAGCGCATACGGCCGAGAGGACGGCAGGTCGACCTCACGCAGCGTCATCGTGGAACGCTCGATCACGCCGATCTTGGGGGGCGGGTTCACGGCCGTCTGGGAACGACTCACGAAGAGCAGGTCTTCCCGGGGATGGACCGCCAGCAATCCGGGAGATTCGATATCGACCTGCCCGACGAGCGTATTCAGCCGATCCAGCTTGAGCACCCTGTTGATGCCGCTGAGCGACACATACCAGTGGTTGCTGTCCGGATCGATGGCGACACTGGTCGGGCGCGCATTGGGAGAGAGCTTGAAGTCCTGCACCAGATCCACATTGCGAATGACGAGCTGCGTCTCCGCGTCGATGACCGAGATCAGGGCGTCGTTTTCGTTCGGGACGTAGAGCAGCTGGGTGGCGTCCGCAAACGGGATAATGCCACCGTCGAAGCGCGCGCCGCCGTCGATCCAGCGCTTGATAAAGTTCACTTCCTCGGTCGTGAGGGTGTCTGCGGCCTGCTCAAACGGATGAGGACCGCCCACCAGACGGGAGGTGAGACCGATAAGAAGGCTTTTGTCGCCGTCGTAGGCAATGATCGCTTCCCCATCGTCCGATCCGGCCAGCAGGTTTTCCCAGGTGTTGAGGCGCAACCCGTTGGCCGCATCCGGCCCTTCGTGACACCGAGTGCATTTGGCATCGAAAATGGGCTGGATGTGCTGGGTATAGATGATATCGTCGACCGCAAACCGGTCGAAGGGCGGAGGAGGCGTCGTAAGCTCGCAACCCGTCAGTAAGCCGATCGCACTGAAGAGAAGGATGATCGGGAGCGAGACGGTACGGTTCGTTTTCATGGCCTTGATGATGGCATACGAGCAGGATATGCTCAGCATAATCGATAGTCCAAGATAGTGCATCCCTCCCAAAGGAAGTAGCCCCTGCTTAAAATTTTACTTTAAGTAGCTACCCAAAGTCTATTGTACGACAAGGATACACATACGATTTGTGTGTATGCGTATGACGCAGGGCACCCGGATGTTTCAGCCGGCGACAAAAACGACAAAAGGGATGCGCCGGCCTGAGCGGGCGCATCCCTTAGCCGAATGCCGGCATGAAAAGCGGGATCAGCGGTGTATCGTGACGATCCGGCTCGCGGTTCGTTCGCCGCTGCGGGCGCGAATCAGGTAGTTGCCGTCGGGCAAATTTCCGGCGTCGAATCCGACCGAAACCGGTGAGCCGGCCGGCGCGACGCCCTGGTAGAGCGTCGCCACCTGGCGACCGAGCAGGTCGAACACCTCGATCGTCACCGGCGCGCTCTCGTCGAGCGTCAGCGCCATCCTGGTCGATTCGCCGAAGGGGTTGGGGTACGGGGTGGACAGCTGGAAGCCGGAGAGCTTGCCCGGCTGTTCCGTGGCGGTATCGACCGCGATGCCGGTGGGCTTCACGAGATAAAGTCCCTCATCGATGCTGGACAGCGCGATGATGCCGCTCTCGAAATACGGATAATTACTCCAGGTGCCGTTGAAGTTCACGCCGCCGTCCGTGGGGCGCGTATCGAAAAAGCCCACCTCGACAGGGTTCTCGATCTCCCTGATATCGAAGATCCGGAGCCCGCTCGAATAATTGGTCTGATACAGGAAGTGGCCCCGGACATACTGGTTGTGGTCGATCGAGGCCTGTGAGGAAAAGAAGTCGGTGAGGAAGACCGGATCGTCCAGATCCGTCATGTCCCAGATCATCGTCCGGGTGAAGTTGGTCAGCTGATTGAACTCATCCAGTTCGTCATCCTGGAAGAAATACCGGTGGTCTTCGGTCAGCCACCCCTGATGCACGTATTTGGCCCCCGGGTACGAGATCCGGCTCAGAGAGACCGGATCAGCCTTGTCCGTCACATCTGCGACGCTTATCGCCGTCTCGTTGGCGCCAAAACAGATTTCGCGGCCCGTATGGTCGGTGTCCGGACCATGGTAGATCACGCACTGTGCGTCATGCGTGTAGCCGATGCCGACGCCTGAATAGCGCGAGGTCGTATCCGTAAAGCAGCCGGCGAACGTGGGCTGTAGGGGATTGCGAATATCGATCATATGCAGGCCGCCGCCGCACGTTTCCCCGCTCGCGTTGACGCCGACCGCGAAGGCATATCCACTCTCTTCGTTGATCACGATGTTGTGTGCGCTCCCGATTCCGTCATAAAACGCCGAATTGGAAAACGTAACGGGCGGCGTCGAGACCGAACGGAGCTGGGTGAGGTCGAACACCTGCATGCCGTGTGTATTGGACGCGTCGGCCACGACGAAGGCGTAGTTTTGATAGACCTTGATATCGCGCCAGGTTGAGTAAAATGGCTGGGGCGTGATGCCGCGCGTTTCTCCGCGCTGGACGTTGGTCGAGGGCAGGAAGCCGACCGTGAACGGGGCTTCCGGATTGCTGATGTCGACGAAGGCGGTTCCGTGCTCGAGCCCGAGCAACACATATTCGACGCCGGTCTCCGGGTCGGTCCATCCCCAGATATCGTTGGCCTCATTGGTCGTGGGACTGAGCGTACCCACGAGGTCGGGGAACGTCATGTAGGCCACGAGATCTACATTGTTGCAGGGATACCCATCCGAGCGGCCATCCGTACAGGCAATGCGTCCCTGACTGCCCGATTTGCCGGCGTTTTGCAGTCCGGCCGCGGCCTCCCGATTTCCTTTGTGCACTTCTTGCGCCCCGGCCTGTCCGACCAGGCCGAGGACGGCGCAGACGAACAGCAGGCAAGTAATTCGTTTCATGGGAATAGCTAATAGAGAGAGCGACATTTCATCGCGGTTCAAAAACCGGGCCCGCCGGCATTGGATCGCGAGTGAAACGTGGGGTATGGGGGAGGGAGAGGTGGATGACGTCAACGCCTGTCAAACACGGAACGAAACGGCCAACCCTCCGGCGCAGAACCAACTTGCGGGCCTGCCCGACGGGGACGAACGCTTCACGGCAACGAACCCGGGTGGCGCCGCGGGACCGCACAGGGTCGTTCCAGGGAATGGTCGTTCCAGGGAATGGCCCGGGTTGCGGACATGGGAAGAATCGTTCATCCGTGGCAGATATTAACGCCGGATGCCATTTCATACGCTTTAAGCAAGCGCGGCTAGCGTGGAATAATGGGGCACCTTAATAAAAAGTTCCATTCACGGGTAATCGGTCCAGGGCCATCGCTTTCCCGCCGTGGCCGTGAGAAGCGTTTGGGAGTTTGGGTGCTTGGGGGCATTTTTTACCGCAAAACCTCCCATACCCCCCATACCGGAGATGCTCACGTTTGAAGAGCATGCGATTACCCTGGTAATCGGTCGACCGGGTTTGCATTCCAGGGGCTCCGTGCCGAGATTATGCCCGTCTGGTCGTCGGCCGGCCGGTACGATTTGACCGGTCTGAAGGCCCTGGCCGGCATGTATGCCCTGCTGCGCCCTTCGGGACGCCCTGTATTACGACGGTTTATACGACTGTGTAGCTGATTCTCCCTCCCTCAACCAGCTACCTTTTACGCCCGGCCTCCGGTTCAAGGCCGGGCGTTTTTTGTGGCCCGATCCGGCCGAGGCAACCTGATGCCCGATTTCTTGTTCAAGTGGCATCATTCTCGCCAGTCGTTCGCATCGCTGAATGGGTCGGCCCCGGGGGGTCCCGCGCCGCCGGCCATTTGCAACGCCAGGCACATCATTCTGGAACGTGAACTCGAAGTAGAGGAAGATTATCTGATATGGAAGAAAAAGACGTCGAAAAAATCTCCAACAGCCTTACGAATCGGCTTTTTGAAAACCGCACGATCATCCTGAGCGGGGAGATCAACCAGCGCCGCGCCTCGAGCGTGGTGGCGCAGTTGATCGGGATGGCGGCCTCGTCGGACGACGACATCACGCTTTTCATCAACTCACAGGGCGGGCACGTGGAATCGGGCGATACGATCCACGACATGATCCGCTTCATTCGCCCGCGTGTCCGCATCATCGGCACGGGATGGGTCGCGAGCGCGGGCGCGCTTATTTTTGTCGCGGTGCCGGTTGAGGATCGTTTCTGTCTGCCGAATACGCGGTTTCTGTTGCACCAGCCAGCCGGCGGCGCCGGGGGCACGGCCAGCGACATCGAGATCGAGGCGGAAGAGATCCTCAAGATGCGGCATCGCCTGAACCAGATTTTCGCGCGGCAAACGAAGCAGCCGCTCGAGCGCATCGAAAAAGACACCAACCGCAATTTCTGGCTGTCCGCCGAAGAAGCGAAAGCGTATGGACTCGTGGGTCACATCGTCGAGTCGATCGACGACGTGCTGAAAGTAAAATAATCCACGACGCCACGGCGGAGGCGGCATTCGGGGCCGGCCGGTTGTGACCAACCGGTAGCTATGGAAAGACTTCTCCTGACGCTTTGGGGCGTTCTGTTCGTTTGCGCCGTCGCGGCGTGCGAGCCCCCGGCGGAATACGATCTGGTTTTGCGCGGCGGTATCCTCTACGACGGGCTCGGCAACGCACCGGTCGTAGGCGATATCGCCGTTCAGCACGACACCATCGCCGCGATGGGCGACCTGGGAAGCGCCCGGGGCCGGCGGGAACTGGACGTGAGCGGCCTGGCCGTGGCGCCCGGCTTCATCAACATGCTGAGCTGGGCGACCGAGACGTTGCTCGTCGACGGCCGATCGCAGAGCGATATTCGCCAGGGCGTCACGCTGGAAGTGTTTGGCGAAGGCGTTTCGATGGGTCCGCTGAACGCATCGATGCGCCAGGAGGCGATTCGGGATCTGGTGGATATGTTCGAATCCCGCCAGATCATGATGGACCGGCTGAGCCTCCAGACGGATTCGGCCGGCGAACCGATCTTGCCGTGGCAAACGCTCGCGGAATACCTCGATTACCTGACGGAACGCGGCATCGCACCCAACGTGGCGTCTTTTGTCGGGGCAACGACGGTGCGGGTGCATGAAGTCGGCTACGAGGATCGCCCGCCCACGGACGAGGAGCTTGGCCGCATGCGCGATCTCGTCGATCGCGCCATGCGCGAGGGTGCGCTCGGCGTCGGTTCGTCCCTGATCTACACGCCGGCTTTTTTCGCCTCCACCTCCGAGCTGATCGAACTGGCCAAGGTGGCCGCGCGTCACGGGGGGATGTACATCTCGCACATGCGCAGCGAGGGAAACCGGTTGCAGGAGTCGGTCGACGAACTCATCACGATCGCCCGCGAGGCCGGCATACGGGCCGAGATTTATCACCTCAAGGCGGCGGGACAGCAGAACTGGGGCAAGCTGGACGCGGTGATCGACCAGATCGAATCGGCCCGGGCGCAGGGCCTGGCGATTACGGCCGACATGTACACCTACACGGCCGGCGCGACCGGCCTCGACGCCGCGATGCCCCCCTGGGTACAGGAAGGCGGGTACGATGCGTGGCGTGCCCGGCTGCGGGATCCGGCGATCCGCCGGCGTGTCGCCGAGGAAATGCGGACGCCTACCGATGCGTGGGAGAATCTGATGCTTTCAGCGGGGCCCGAAGGTACGCTGCTCGTCGGTTTCCGCAATCCCAAGCTCCGGTTCATGACCGGGATGACCCTGGCGCAGATCGCTGAGGAGCGCGGCGTTACCCCCGAGGAAGCCGCCATGGATCTGGTCATCGACGACAGCAGTCGCGTCAGCACCGTATACTTCCTGATGTCGGAGGAAAACATCCGCCGCCAGATCGCACTGCCCTGGGTCGCATTCGACTCCGACGCCGGCTCGATGGCCCCGGAAGGCGTCTTCCTCAAATCGAATCCCCATCCCCGCGCCTACGGGAATTTCGCCCGATTGCTCGGGCGCTACGTGCGCGAGGAGAAGGTCATTCCGCTTCAGGAAGCGATCCGACGCCTCACCTCGTTTCCCGCAGAAAACCTGCGCATCGAACAGCGTGGGCGGCTCTCGCCGGGTTTTTTCGCGGATCTCGTCGTCTTCGACCCGGTTTCCATTACCGATCACGCGACGTTCGAAGCGCCGCATCAGTACGCGACGGGGGTGCAGCACGTTTTTGTAAACGGCACCCAGGTGCTTTCTTACGGTGAACATACGGGGGCCTTGCCGGGGCGCGTCGTGCGTGGCCCCGGGTACCAACCCTGACGTCCGCGGCCGGCCGTCGCGACAGATTACCAGCTTTTAAATGTGACCATGAGTTCAAAACGATCCAGCAAACACGATCCCTCCGCTGAACGCCCGGGCAGCCGCAACGGCCAGCATCACGCCAAACGCAAGACCGGGGAGAAGCAACCTCGCGCCGTTTCGCGCGGCGACACGGCCCCGAGCCTGACCGAAAGCGGGATCGAACAGTATGTCGTGTCCGAATCCGTCCAGGCCGCGCAGGAAGCCAAAATTGCCGCGGTGCGCGACGTCATCAGCGGCGTCCCTCCGCACGACATCAACACCCTGACCAAGGTGTTGACCGCTATTCTCGACGGGACCTCAACCGACGACGCGGAGCTGGTTCGTAACGCCCTGCTCAGGCGTCCGATGGTGAGCGAGGGAAAGAGCGAGATCAAACCCGACGAGGTGCTGTCGCCGGATTGGCTCAAGGGCGGGTATCCCTACAAGAACCTGATGTCCCGGAAGAGCTACGAGAAGCAAAAGTACCAGCTCCAGGTGGAGTTGCTCAAGATGCAATCGTGGGTGAAGAAGACCGGGCAGCGCGTGGTCATCCTGTTTGAGGGCCGGGACGCCGCCGGCAAGGGCGGGGCGATCAAGCGGTTCATGGAGCACCTGAATCCGCGCGGCGCCCGCGTGGTGGCCCTGGAAAAACCGAATGAAGTAGAACGGGGGCAGTGGTATTTCCAGCGGTACGTGCAGCACCTCCCGACGGCCGGCGAGATCGTCATGTTCGACCGGTCCTGGTACAACCGGGCCGGCGTGGAGCGAGTGATGGGATTCTGCTCGCAGGAAGAATACACCGAGTTTATGCGGCAGGCGCCCGAATTCGAACGCAATCTGGCGCGCAGCGGGACGCATCTGATCAAGTTCTGGTTCTCCGTGAGCCGTGAGGAGCAGCGCCGGCGGTTCAAGCATCGCAACGTGCATCCGCTGAAACAGTGGAAACTGTCGCCCATCGATCTGGCATCACTTGACAAGTGGGACGACTACACGAAGGCCAAGGAGGCCATGTTTTTCTACACCGACACGGCCGACGCGCCCTGGACGGTCGTCAAATCCGATTGCAAAAAGCGGGCTCGGCTCAACGCCATGCGCTTTGTACTGCACGCCATGCCGTACCCCGACAAGAAGCAGGATGTCATCGGTTCGATCGATCCCCTGCTCGTCGGTCGCGCAAATTACGTGTTCGAGCGGGGGGAACGGGGAATGAACCCGTAGTGGGCGGCGCGCATGTGCTCCGCATAAAAGCAGAAACCTCTGCCGCGGCGATGGCCGGGGCAGAGGTTTCTTGTTTACGTCCTGTTCAGCAGCGATGAACCGGGGTCAGTTGACCAGGTAGCCCGCGTTCTTTTTCGCCGGCGCAGCGGGCGCCTTTTTCTTGTCATCCTGCTTGTCGTCCTTATCGAGCCGCAGCACCTGCTGGCGCAGGTCTTCCGTGAGTCGGCTCAGGTCGTTCGCCGCATTTGCGATGCTTCCGATGGCGACGGCGGATTCGCCGGAGACGGCCGATATCACCTCGACCGAGTGGGCGATCTGGGCGCTCGTGCTCGATTGCTCTTCCGAGGCCGCGGCGATCTGGGCGATCATGTCCACGGTATCGCCAGTTCCGGTGACGATCTGCTGCAGCGCGGAGCCGGCGTGGTCGGCCAGCGTGATGCCGGATTCGACTTCCTGCTTGCCCTTTTGCATCGACACGACGGCTTCCTTGGTCTGGGACTGGATCGACTTGATCATGCCTTCGATCTGCTTGGTGGCCCCGGTGGTGCGCTCCGCGAGTTTGCGCACTTCGTCGGCCACCACGGCGAAACCCTTACCCTGCTCGCCGGCGCGCGCGGCTTCGATGGCCGCGTTGAGGGCGAGCAGGTTCGTTTGATTGGCGATGTCGTCGATCACCTGCACGATCTCGCCGATCTGCTGACTCGAGGCGCCCAGCTGCTCGACGATCGTCGATGTGGCGCCGACCATGTTGGCGATTTCGCGGATCTTGTTGATCGTCTGCTTGACGACGTCCGCGCCTTCGCGAGCCGCCTGGCCGTTGGCCGAGGCGACATCGGATGCCCGGGTGCTGGTTTTGGCGTTGTCGACGATGGTGCTGGCCATCTCCTCCACTGCGGCCGCCACCTCCTGGCTCTGCACGCTCTGCTGCTGCGCCGAGGAGGCCAGCTGCGTGGTCGAATCGGAAATGCCTTTCGAGGCCTGCGCGACGCCCTCGATCATGTTCAGCATGTTCGCGACTTCCTGGCGGAGGTTCATCTGCGCCATCTGTTCGGTAATGTCGGTCGCGAACTTGATGACTTTCGTCGGTCGCCCATCCGGGCCCATGACCGGATTGTAGGTCGCTTGCAGCCAGATTTCCGACCCGTCCTTTTTGTACCGAAGGAATTTGCCGGCATGGTACTCACCCCGCTCCAGCTTGGCCCAGAACTCCCGATATTCGGGGCTGCCGGCATAGGCGGCATCGACGAAGATGCGGTGGTGTTTCCCCGCGATCTCGTCCAACCGATATCCCATGGCCGTCAGGAAATTGTCGTTGGCCTTGACGATCGTCCCGTCGAGATTAAATTCGATCACAGCCTGCGAGCGCCCGATGGCTTCCACCTGGCTCCGGAAGTAGGCCGCTTCCTGTTTCTGCTGGGTAATGTCGTACGCAAACTTGATGACCTTGTAGGGTTTGCCATCCGCGCCGAGGATCGGATTGTAGCTGGCCTGAAGCCACAGCTCACCGCCGCCGTTTTTCACGCGCCGGAATTCGCCGGCGTGGAACTCGCCACTCCGCAGCCGTTCCCAGAACGTCGTGTATTCCGGGCTGGAGGCATACGCGGCATCGACAAACATCCGGTGGTGTTTACCCCGGATTTCTTCGAGGCGATAGCCTATGGTCTTCAGGAAATTCTCATTGGCGGAGATGATCGTGCCATCGACCTCAAATTCAATGATTGCTTGCGAGCGGTTGATCGCTTCGATCTGGCCGAGGGCAGCCGCGAGACGCGCATCGGTCTCTTTTTGCCGGGAGGATGAAAAGATGTTGAGCATGGATTGCGAGCAGCGTTGGGCGAAACAGGGTAAACAGCTTCGTGCGCCGATCGGGTTGCCCGGAGGCAGCGAGGCCGGACTGGCACACTCAGCCGTTTGTGTATCGACGGCGATCTGTCGCAGCTAAAGTCGAAATGCTCGAATGAAGAGGATTTAATATGCCATTAAAAAGGAAACGCCCGGCCTCCCCACCACAAAGAGACCGGGCGTGTTCCTACCCTGCGATCAACTCACGAATCCTCATCCACATCCGTTAGATGCCCCGCACGAGGGGCATGAGTAGCAAGCGCCGGCGCGTACGGTGATCGTTCCGCACACCGCGCACGGTGGCGCATCTTCCTGATTCTGGAAGGTGGCTTGCTTCTTAGATAGCGCGCCCTGGGAGGCATCGGTCCGTGAACCGCTCAGAAAAGCTTCCACGGTGCCGCCGACGAGCGGATCGGGCTCGTCGAATTCCAGGGCCATCTGGGTTTCATCTTCCGCCGGTCCGATGCGTTCCACTTCGTCGGCGACGGCGCGCATCGGGTTCATGTAGGACTCTTCTTCCCTGACCGTTCCGAGGAACTTGATCGCCAGGTAGCGGAAGATGTAGTCCATGATCGACTTCGCGATCGGTATCTGCTTGTTGTTCGTAAAGCCGCTGGGCTCGAAGCGTGTGTGGCTGAACTTGGTGCACAGGTCTTCGAGCGGCACGCCATACTGGAGTGCGATCGAGATGGCCGTTGCGAAGGCATCCATCAGGCCGGAGATCGTCGATCCCTGTTTGGCCATCGTGATGAAAATCTCACCCGGCATGCGGGTATCGGGATAGAGCCCGATGTGGAGGTAGCCTTCGTGGCCGGCGATGGAGAACTTGTGCGTCACCGAGGGGCGTTCGTCGGGCAGCCGCTTGCGGATCGGCTTGTAGACGACGGTTTCCTTCTCGATGATGCGCTCCACGATTTCCGGCGCCCGCATGGCGCCGTCGCCCGAGGTGCCGGCCGATTCCTTGCCTTTGGTGTTGCCGCCCTTGGAGGTCGACAGCGGCTGGCTGCGTTTCGAGTTTTCCCGGTAGATGGCGACCGCCTTCAGGCCGAGCTTCCAGCCTTCGACGTACGCATCCATGATGTCTTCGATGGTGCAGTCTTCCGGCAGGTTCACCGTCTTGCTGATGGCCCCCGAGATGAAGGGCTGGCAGGCCGCCATCATTTTGATGTGGCCCGTGTGCTGGATGAACCGCTTGCCGTTAAACGGCTTGAAGGCGCAATCGAACACGGCGAGGTGTTCCTCTTTCAGACCGGGAGCGCCCTCGATGGTATCGTTCTTCTCGACGAAGGCCAGGATCGCGTCGCGCTCGAGTTCCGTGTAGCCCAGGCGTTTGAGCGCGGTGCCGACCGTCTGGTTGACGATCTTGAGCATGCCGTCGCCTTTGCCGGCGAGGAGCTTGTACTTCACCAGCGCGATATCCGGTTCGATGCCCGTCGTATCGCAGTCCATCATGAAGGCGATGGTGCCCGTCGGCGCCAGGACGGTGGCCTGCGCGTTCCGGTAACCGAATTTTTCGCCCAGGGCATAGCAGCGGTCCATGGTCTCCTTCGCAGCGTGGAGGAGATAGTCCGGGCAGCTCGGATGGATGTCCTGCACGGCATCGCGGTGCATGCGCATGACATCGAGCATGGGCTCGCGGTTCAGTGCATAGCCCGGGAACGGGCCGATTTTTTCGTTCGCGGCGATTTCGGCGCTGCGGGCGTAGGCCTCGCCGTGTTCGATCGCCATGATGGCGCCGGCCACGGAGCGCCCTTCGTCGCTGTCGTAGGGCAGGCCCATCGCCATGAGCAGGGCGCCGAGGTTGGCGAATCCGAGCCCGAGCGGGCGGAAGTCGTGCGAGTTCTTGGCGATGATTTCCGACGGGTAGCCGGCGTTATCGACCAGGATCTCCATCGCGGTGATGGTGACACGCGTCGCGGCGCGGAAGCGCTCGACGTCGAAGCTGCCATCCTCGTTCTGGAACTTGCGCAGGTTGAGGGACGCCAGGTTGCAGGCCGAGTTGTCCACGTGCATGTATTCGCTGCACGGGTTGCTGCTGTTGATCGGTCCGGAGTTCTTGACCGTGTGCCAGCGCTGGATCGTGTCCTCGTACTGCATGCCGGGGTCGCCGCAAACATGGGTGCCTTCGGCAATCTTGTAGAGCAGATCCCGGGCGTCCACGTGCTCGACGGGCTCGCCGCCCTTGGCGGTGCGCAGCCAGAAGGCGTCGCCGTCGACGGCCGCCTGCATGAATTCGTCGGTGGAGCGGACGGACTGGTTCACGTTCTGGAACGCGACGGATCCGTACGCCGGCCCATTAAAGGAGCCATCGTAGCCTTCCTCGATGAGCGCCCAAGCCTTCCGCTCTTCTTCCTGCTTCGCGGTCACGAACTCCAGGATGTCCGGATGCCAGACCTTGAGCGTCTGCATGATCGCGGCCCGGCGCGTTTTGCCGCCGCTCTTGATCGTGCCGCCGGTGGCGTCCTGCACGCGCATGAACGACACGGGGCCCGAAGGCTGGCCGCCGCCCGAGAGTTTCTCGCGGGTGGAGCGCAGCTTCGACCAGTCGGCGCCGACGCCCGAGCCGTATTTAAAGAGGCGGGCGCTTTCGCTCATCAGCTGCCAGATATCGTCGATCGAGTCGTCGACCGAGATAATGAAGCAGGCCGACGCCTGGGGGCGTTCATACGGGTCGGCCTCGACGATCCGGCCGGCCTTTTCGTCCCACGCGTAGATTTTCTTATTGCCGGTATCGCGGATGCCGTACTGGTGATGCAGGCCCACGTTGAACCAGACGGGCGAGTTGAACGCCACGTACTGGTTCACGCACAGCCAGGTCATTTCGGCATAAAAGGCCTCGGCGTCTTCCGGCGTAGCGAAATACCCCTGGGCGGCGCCCCAATCGGCGATGGTGCGCGTCACGCGGTGCACGAGGTGCTTCAGCGAGCGCTCGCGGCCGCCTTCGCCCGGTTCGCCGGCCGCCTTGACGTCGCCATAAAAATACTTGCTGGCCACCACATTGGTCGCCAGCTGGCTCCAGGAAACCGGGAACTCGACGTCCTTCTGTTCGAAGATGACGCCGCCTTTATGGTTCTTGATCGTCGCATCGCGACGTTCGAACACGACAGAATCGAAGGGGTCTTCGCCGGCGCGCGTGAAGGCGCGGGTGATCGCGAGACCTTTCTTGAGAGAATCGGTACCGGACAGAGTTTTGCTTTCAGTAGCTGACAGCGTTTTTCGTACAGACATATTTTGCTCGGACTTCAGGTGATTCGCTGGGGACGGCGGTGGTGGATTATGTCCGGTTGCCGGGCCAATGCCGGAGAAATGTCACGCATTTAGCTTGGGGAGCCAGCAGCTCGCAGACTTGAAACGAGAGCCGCCGAAAAACCCTGCAACCGACACGCATAACGGTCTATACGACCCTAGGGTGATACCGCATATGTCCGCTGAACAAAAGTCAACGTAATTAAATGACCCCGGATTCATAATGCAAGTGTTTTTTTTCCACAGAACAAGGGCGTTACATTCCCGCACACAAAGCGCCGTAAACATATCAAAACACGCGTTTTCGTCTCAAAACGCTCCGGTTACCCACATCCCGCGCGGGATACGCACAGTTCCTGCACCGTTAACCCACACGTTTTCCACAACGTGTGGATTTCGCGATCCGTGAAAAACCGGAAAATCAATAACAATAACGGTATACATTCGTTTCAGGCGAGCGCGCCGCCGGAAACATCGGCGATGCCGGCGTTCCGGCATGACCTTGGAGGAAGTAAGCAGCCAGTTCATTATCTTGCCGGCATCCTCCGGTTATCGTACCTATCTCGCCCGATCGGCACCCCATGAGTTTTACTTCCCGGATTCGCACGCTCGCATCCGAAACCGCGGTCTACGGCATCTCTACCATCGTAGGCCGGGTCATCAATTTTCTCCTCGTCCCGCTCTACGTCACGTTTTTCGACACGGTCGATTACGGGGTGGTCTCGCTGGTTTACGCCATGTTCACCCTGGCCAATCACATGTACCAGCACGGGATGGAGTCGGCCTACCTCAAGTTTGCCTCGGGCCAGGAAGGGCGAAGCCACATCGACGAGGTCCTGAGCACCGCCACCTGGTCCATCCTTCTCGTTTCCGGGGCCCTCTCGGCCGTGATCATCCTCTCGCGCGGGTTCATCAGCGACCTGATCGGCATCGACCCGCGCTGGTCGTACCTGTTTTTTTACGCCATCGGCATCCAGACGCTCGACTCGCTCACGCTGGTCCCGTTTGCCGAATTGCGTCTGCAGAACAACGCCGGCCGTTTCGTGGTGCTGAAGATGATCAACATCTCGCTCAACGTGGGGCTCAACCTGTTCCTGATCATCGGCCTCAAGCAGGGCATCGAGGCGGTATTCGTTTCCAACCTGGCCGCGTCGTCGATCAGCTTCCTGATGGTGCTGCCCATCTATGCGAAGCACCTGAAATTCCGGTTGCAGCCGCACCTGTGGCGTCAACTGGTACTTTTCGGTCTCCCGTTCATCCCGAGCGGCCTCAGCTACGCCCTGGTCGACCGCGTCAACGTCATCTTTGTCGGCCGCATGGATGCGGAGCACGTCCGGGCCCTCTACGAATCGACCTTCGACCTGAGCGCGCTCGTCGCCAACAGCGCGACGACCGACGCGCAATACGGCCAGTTCATGGCCGGCATCTTCAGCGCGGTCTGGAAGCTCGGCGTGTTCATGATGCTCATCGCCCAGATGTTCAGGTTTGCCTGGCAACCGTTTTTCCTGCAGCACGCCGACGACGACGACGCGTTGCCGCTTTTTGCGCGGATTTTTTCGCTCTTCACGGCCTTCAGCCTCTTCGTCATCCTGGCGATCACCTTCTATATCGACGACCTGGTGGCGCTGCCGCTGGTGGGAGGGCGGCCGCTCATTCCGACGCAATTCTGGCCGGCGCTCTACATCGTCCCGATCGCGCTCCTGGCCTACCTCTTCCAGGGCTGGTATTATAACTTCACGGCCGGCCCCTACATCGAAAAGAAAACCCGCTACTTCGTCATCTGCACCCTATCCGGCGGCGTCTTCACCCTCATCGCCAACGCCCTCCTCGTCCCGCGCTTCGGGATGATCGCCGCCGCCTGGGCCACCACGGCCGCCTACGCCGTCATGGCCATCATGCTCTATCTCTTCGTGCGCCGCTTTTTCCCCGTGCCGTACGACTGGCGACGCGTTCTCGCGATGGTCGCCTGGGCGACCGCCCTGTACATCCTCTGGCTCGCCGTTCCGATGCTGCATCACTGGTGGACGGAAACCGGCCTGCTCATCGTCTACCTCGCCGGCCTCATCGGGCTCCGCATCGTGACCGTGCAATCCCTCAGGCAGCTCATCCCGGTCGCTTCATCCCGCCGCAAATAGGGGGGAAGGGTTCAAGGTTTGAGGTTTTAGGTTCAAGGCACGTAAAGCCACAACGACCTCGTTTCGTCCAGCCGCACATAGGGGAGAAGGGTTCAAGGTTTGAGGCTTTAGGTTCAAGGCACGTAAAGGCACGTAAAGCCACAACATTGTCGAACACCACACCTTAAACCTTAAACCTCCATCCTCGAACCCCCTGCCCCTAGTCCCCGAGGGATTCGAGGCGGGTCACGCGGAGGTGCGTGAACGGGCGGCCGGCCCAATCGGCGACGTAGACGACGCCGCTGACGCGGAGGCGCGCCGGGTTGACGTACTGGTTCCGGATGGCCTCGTCCATGACGAGCACATAGGCATTCTGCTGATCGGTCTCGAGGAGCTGGACGACAAAAGGCGCGTTGCCCCGCGCCGTCACCATGCCCTCCACGACGATCTCGTTCGGCATCGGCCGCGCGCCGGAGCAACCGGCGAGCAGCAGGAGCATCAGCGCCATCGAAAAAAAGCCGGCGGTGCGTGTGCCCCGGGGAATTGATGGGGTGGATCGGTGTATGTTATTCTTCATGCGTAGTATATAAAGCCATGTTGTCTGCATGCCCGCGCATCCGTCAGGACCTTCTTCAGGAGCGCGGCTGAAAAATAATGCCTCGCCGGCCCGCGCGCACGCCTTTATGGCGCACGTCGCGCAAAGGCATACAATTTGTTCAACGTACGAGCCACCCGCCCCACCGAGCGCCCCACTCTCGCAGCAGAACCGAGACCATCCCAATGCATACTCGTTTTTATACGCTGGTTCTGGCCCTAGCCGCGCTGACGGCCGGCCCGTCGATCGCCCAGGAAATCAGACAGACGCCGCGCGAGGGCGAGCCGGCTCACATCCTGCACGTCACGGACAGGTTGAGCCGGCAACCGGACGCCCTGCGCGCGCTGGAGGATTTCCACGCGCAACGCAACGCGGGCAAACTCGCCGCGGCGGCATCGGCTCCGACCTATACCGTGGGCATGATGACCTCGTTTAAGGTCCTCAAGAACCTCGCTACGAGTCCGATCTGGGAAACGAAGGATTTCGAACTCAAGGCGTCGAGCGACATCGCCAACATCTGGGTGGAGACCGGCGAACTCGGAATGGGGCATGTCAGCGACTCGGACATCGCCACGCTGGAAGAGGCGCTGCTGCAGGCGACGCCGGACGGATCGATCGATCCGACCAAGGGGATCATCGCGAACAATAACGCCTATTTCGGCGCACCGCCCAACGTGGACGGCGACGGCCGGCTCGATATCCTCCTGTACGACATCATCGAGGGCGGCGAGAACACCAATATCTATGTCGCCGGCTACGTCACCTCATCGGACCTCTCGGTGTTCGGCGGCGGCAACAACAAGGACATCCTCTATCTCGATACCACGCCGGGCCTCACCTCGCGCCCCGTCACGGAACTCTTGAGCACGGCGGCCCACGAGCACCAGCATCTGATCCACTACAACTACGACCTCAACGAATTGACCTTCGTCAACGAAGGGCTGTCGGAGTGGGCCGAGGTGCTCAACGGCTACCTGCCCCGTCCGATGACGCAGCTGCTGGATCCGGGCCTGTATAACATCGGGCTCTACAGCTGGGAAGAGAGCGCGAACATCCTGGACGACTACCGCCGCGCCGGCCTGTACACCGCCTATCTGGCCGAGCGCCTCGGGCCGGCGACGACGGCGTCGATCACCCGAAACAGTTCGCGCGGCCGGATCGGCTACGAAGCCGTCTTAGCGGGAGCCGGGCTGGACTTCACGGAGGTGCTGCTCGACTACCACACGGCGAACATGCTGAACATCCCCAAGATTCAGCCTCGTTTCGGCTACGCCCATCCGGACTACGCCGGCATCGTGTCCGTCCCCTCGGCCCTGATCGATGGGCGATCGACGCAGACGACGCCGGAGACCACCTTCAACGTGTCGCCCGGCGCCGCGCAGTTCTACGTCTGGAAAGATGTCCAGAACTTCGTGCTCAATCTGGACACGATCGACCCGACGTCGACCATTCGCTCCCGGATGGGTGTCCGCGTGATCACCGAGGCGCAGGATGGCGCGATCACGTACGAAGACCTCGCTTTGCCGCTCACGAGCCGCTCGATCGCCGGCGACAAGAAGCGTGTCATCGTCCAGGTGACACACGTACGCCCCGAGCTGACGGCCGCCGTCGGCGTCAAGCTCTCGGCGAACTGGTCGACCGATCTGACGGGGAGCATCCTGAGCACGGTGTACGACGACGGATCGGCTCTGTCGGGGACGTTTTTTTCGCTGAGTTCGGGCGCGAACGGCGCGGTCGCGACGCGGTTCGAGGCGCCGGCGGACAGCCGCCTGCTCGAAGTCGCTATCTCGCCGTATTACCTGAGCCAGTTCGCGGGGGCCGGCCTGCCGCCCGAATCCGCGCGTGATATCGACCTGCGGATCTGGGACGTCGCGGCGAACGGCTCCCCCGGGGCCGTGTTGTTCTCGAAGACGATCACCGACCCACGCGCCTACGCCGGCGCGCAGCTGGCGCTCAACCATTTCACCGTCGACCTCGAGGCCGATGGCGTGGCGATGCAGAATCTGCCCGACGCCTTTTACATCGGCTATGCGGAGACGGGAACGGACGTGAACTACATGGTTGTGGGCGCGGCGGCCTATACGACGGAAAACCGGTCGTACGTGCGCCGCGGGGACGGCTCGTGGGGCTCGCTCTGGGAGACCCAGTTTCAGGACGGAGGGGACGACGAATTTCCGCTGCAGGGATCCATCATCCCCGTCCGGGCGACGTTCCTGGTAGGCGGCGCTCCGGTGGCCAACGAGGACGACCTCGCGCTGCCGCAAACGACGACGCTGGAGCAAAATTTCCCGAATCCGTTTAATCCGACCACGTCGATTCGGTATGAACTCGGCGCCAGCACCCACGTACGGTTGACGGTGTACGACCTGCTGGGCCGGCCGGTCCGGGAGCTGGTCGACACCGTGGAGCCGGCCGGCGCCCATACGGTGACATTTCATGCGGAAACGCTGGCCAGCGGGTTGTATCTTTACACGCTCGACACCGGCGACACGCGTCTGACGCGCCGGATGATGCTGGTAAAGTAACGCACTGACATCAACCCGAATCCCATGACCCGAATCATCAGCACCGGAGAAACGCCGGCGAAGGTACGGAGCGCCCAGATGCGCTCGTGCGCCGAGGTGCTTCGTCTGCTCGCCCAGCGCAACGGCTTCGACGACGAGGCGCTGGACATGCTCGCGTTTCTGGTGTTCAATCTGCGCGGCATCTACAAGACGATCGACGAAAGCGCGCTCGCCTGGGACGACCGCAACTACTGGAAAAAAGCCGAGACCCTGCGCGAAAAATGGCGCTGGAGCCGCACCACGGCGGAAAAACTCACCAAATGCATCCGTGGCCAGAAGTGGAACGCCATCCCCGAGATCCTCGTCGGCCTGATTCCCTATTTCAACGACATCACGATCGTACAGATGACGCGCGACGCCGACTGGTGGGTGGGCGCGTACAGCGCGCTCCAGAAGGAGTTCACGAAGGAATAGGAAGACGGATATTTTCGAGCGGAACCGCGTAAACGGATAGGCATCCCCGCGCGAAGTCCACCGAATCGTCTCAGAACCTCGTTGAGCGTATGGCGAACTCCGATCTCACCCCGGCCGCTGGCGTCGTCCTCATCGCTCCGCCGATGATGGACGATCCGCATTTCAAGCGCACGATCGTGCTCCTGTGCGAGCATGGCGTGGAGGGCAGCTTCGGGCTCATCCTGAATCGTACGCTGTCGCTCCAGTTGAGCGAAGTGGTCGAGGACATGACGGAGTATACGGGGTATCTCTCGCTGGGCGGCCCGGTCCAACCCAACACCCTGCATGTCCTGCACCGCCACGGCGAGCGCGTGGGCGAGACCCGCGAGATCGTGGACGCGGTGTTCTGGGGCGGCGACTTCGACGCGATCCAGTCGATGCTCTCGAACCATGAAGCCGCCGACGACGAATTCCGGTTTTTCCTCGGATACGCCGGCTGGTCGCCCGGGCAGCTCGACGCCGAGATCGAGCAGGGCGCGTGGATCCTGGCCAGGACGGACGAGTCGATGATTTTTACGGCGGAACCCTCCCGACTCTGGGGCGAAGCGATGCGGCGGCTCGGCGGCGAGTACGCGCTCCTCGCCAATTTCCCGGAAGACCCGCGAATGAACTAGGCGCCGGCGCCCCCATGCCCATCGACATTCTCACCGGCCCGCTCGAGCTCATCCCGGGCATCGGTCCGCGCAAGGCTGAAGTGCTCGCGGAAGCCAACATGCGCACCGTGCGCGACCTGCTTCATTTTTTCCCGCGGCGCTATCTCGACCGGTCCACCATCGTTCCGATTCGCCGGCTCGACCCCTCCACGGGCCCGGCCACGGTCGTCGGCCGCGTCCTTTCGATGGGCATCGTCCCGGGAGGACGCATGAAGCGTTTCGAGCTGACCGTCGAGGATGCGGAGGGCGGGCGGTTGAAGTGCGTCTGGTTCCAGCGCGTCGGGTGGATCGGCCGGGTCTTCAAGCAGGGCGAGCGGGTGGCGTTTCACGGCAAGGTGCAGGCGTTCGGCCGGCAGCTCTCCATGACGCACCCGGATTTCGACAAGCTGGACGAAGAAGGCGCCGCGCTCGACACCGGGCGCATTATCGCCCTCTACCCTGGCGGGGCCGCGTTTGACCGCGCCGGCCTCACGAGCCGCACGTTCCGCCGGGTCATCTATACGTTTTTCAAGGAATCGGGGCTCGAACTCCCCGATATCCTGCCGGCGTGGATGCGCGAGCGCTTCGGCCTGATCGATGGCCGCGTGGCGCTGCGTGCGATCCATTTCCCGAAGAACCAGGCCGAACTCGCCCAGGCGCGCGAGCGGCTGAAGTTCGAGGAATTGCTCTTCATCCAGCTGATGATCGGCATCACCCGGCAGGGCCGGCAGGAGGTGGCCGGCCCCGTCTTCAACCGGGAGGGCGAATACGAGCGCCGTTTCATCGAGGAGGTCCTCCCCTTCACGCTGACCGGCGCGCAGCACAAGGCGCTGGACGACGTCCGGGCCGACACGGCCTCCGGCATCCAGATGAACCGTCTGATCCAGGGCGACGTGGGCAGCGGCAAGACGGTGGTCGCCATCGCCGCGATGCTGCACGCGCTGGACAACGGGTACCAGAGCGCGTTCATGGCGCCGACGGAAATCCTGGCGGAGCAGCATTACGCCAACCTGGTCCGCTACCTCGAGCCGCTCGGCGTCGAGACGCGCCTCCTTATCGGGGGGCAGCGCAAGGCCCTGCGCGAAGAGATCCTGGCCGATCTGGTGGAGGGACGGGCACAGGTGGCCGTCGGCACGCACGCCGTCATCCAGGAGGGCATCGCATTTCAGAAGCTAGGGATGGCGATCATCGACGAGCAGCACCGCTTCGGGGTGCTGCAGCGCGCCGAGATGATGAACAAGGGCGACAACCCGCACATGCTCCTGATGACCGCCACGCCGATCCCGCGTTCGCTCGCGATGACGCTGTATGGGGATCTGGATGTCACCGTGATGAACGAGCTTCCGGCCGGCAGGAAGCCCATCGAAACCTGGCTGCGGACCGAACAGCGGCGCGGCGAAGTGTATGCCTTCATCCGCGAACAGCTGCGGGAGGGCCGGCAGTGCTACATCGTTTACCCGCTCGTGGACGAAAGCGAGAAGCTCGATCTGAAAGACGCAGAGTCCGGCTTTCAGCACATCATCGAGGAGTTCCGCCCCTACAAGGCCGAGATGGTCCACGGCAGGATGCTGCCCTACGAAAAGGAGGAGGCGATGGAGCGTTTCAAGCAGGGCGAAGCGGATATCCTGGTCGCGACCACCGTGATCGAAGTCGGCGTGGACGTGCCCAACGCGACCGTCATGCTGATCGAGCACGCCGAGCGGTTCGGGCTCAGCCAGCTCCACCAGTTGCGCGGACGCGTCGGGCGCGGCGGGGAGCAGAGCTACTGCATCCTCATGGCGGACTTCAAGCGGACGGCCGAGGCCGAACAGCGGCTCGAGACGATGGTCGCCACCAACGACGGTTTCAAGATCAGCGAGGCCGATCTAAAACTGCGGGGCGCCGGCGATTTTTTTGGCACGAGACAAAGCGGCCTCCCCGATCTCAAAATTGCCGACATCACGGTCGATGTGGACCTCCTCGTACAAGCCCGAGAGGCCGCGCAGGGGCTATTGAAGGACGATCCCCACCTCCGCGCCGCCGACCATGCCGATCTGCGCGCGTTCTTCCAGGCCTTCTACGCCAACCGCAGCATGGGCTACAGCCGGATCGGATAAAAACGGGATACCCCGTCCACACACCTGCCACATCTCGGGTTCGGAATGGTATGGTTGTTGGATTGCTCCAAACATCAGGCCCCCACCTGTTGGATCGGCTCCCCGCCCGCAATCCAGTGATACATTCGTCGTTTTCTGAATCCAATTCACCGCGCCCGGAACGCAAGCGGCCTTCAGATACCCTGGAAGCGCTTCTTGTCAACGACTCGTTCCGCCGCTGGGTGTTGAGCCGCGCAAGCCAGGAAGAGCAGCTTTATTGGGAAGAATGGCTCACGTCTCGTTTTGATAATCAGCGCATGGCCGACGAGGCCGCGCAAATCATCTATTTGCTCCAGTTCAATCCAATCCCGGCACGCTGACCCGGGGCGGCCTATCAGCGAACGTAACTGCCGGCATTGACGTCGATGCTCGTACCTGTAGCGTGGTCAGCCATTCCGCTGGCGAGCAGGACGACGAGCGGGGCGATGTCCTCGGGTTCGGTCAACCGCTCGAGCGCGAGGTCCTTGATAACATGATGCTCTCCGAAGGCATCGATAAATTCCTGCGCCATCTCCGTGCGCGTAAAACCCGGGGCCACGACGAACGACCGTACGCCCTCCTTTCCGAACGCCCGCGCGATGGATCGTGAAAGCGCCACCATGCCGGCTTTGGACGCCGCGTAGGTGATGTATTCCGGCTGATCGCCCCGGAACGCGGCGCGGGACGCGATATGAATGATGCGCCCTCCGGCCGGCTGCTGCCGGAAATGCGCCACGGCGCTACGAGACAGGATCTCCGCCGCGCGCAGATTGACGCCCATGGTAAGCTCCCAGTCGCGCAGCCACGCATCGAGATCGGCGTCGAGCGCCATATGGGGCGACACGCCGGCGTTGTTTACCAGCACATCGACGCCGCCGAGCGCGGCGGCCGCCTCATCCCACAGCCGGGCGCAGGCATGCGGATCCGCGAGGTCCGCCTGCAGCAGCGGGTGCTCCGCGCCGAGCGAGGCCGCCAGGGCCTCCGCCTCGTCCCGACGCCGATTGTAGTGGATACCCACGCGCGCGCCGGCGCCGGCGAGCGCTTTCGCCAGCGCGGCGCCGATGCCACGGCTGGCGCCGGTTACGAGAACGCGTCGGTCCGTCAGATCGATCTTCATCATCTACTCCAGGCAAAGCCCCGGGCACCCTGGCGGTTTCCGGAGGCGGGTTTAGTCGAAGCGCGCCCAGACGACATCGGTGACGGACGAATCGACGGGCACGATGTCGAACCGAATCCGGCCCAGGGTCCGCATGTTCTCAGTCTTCACATCGACGCGCCAGGCTCCGGGGTCGACGAATCGCTTGTAGGTGTATCCCCGAAAACCATTGTCGCGGCCCCCGAGCACACGGAACGGAATGGTGTCGCGCACCGCCCAGGTGTCGGACGATTCCTCGTAGCGATACCAGACGTGCGAGACCTCGGTGTCGAAGGCCGTGGGCGCAAAAACGGCGGTAAAGCAGAAGACCGTATCGCCCTCGGCGTACCGAAAGGTGCGGTCGGAATCGCGCCAGAAGGCATACCAGGCGGGCCGCTCGTATTTGAAGGCGAAGGCGCCCGCTTCGCGGCGCATGCCATGATAGATGCCGCTATCCCGGATGGCCATCGGCACGGGGGGGATCCAGTTCTGGACGTAAAAGAGATGCAATAGCGCGAACAGCCCGAGCACGATGCCGGCGATCCGGGGGTACACGCCCTGTCGCGGCAGCACCTGCTTCCGCCACAGGAGGTACAGCATGGCCGCGATGAGGATGAGGCTGGACACGCTGCTGATCCAGAACATCCCGTAGCCCATCGTCTTGGTCAGGACGGGCAGGAAGAACGTGAAAAAGGTAGCCGAGGCCAGAAAGTACAGGGCGAACAGGAAATACGGGTTGATCAGTCGCTCGCGAAGGAACTCGTTGCCGACGAGCAGCGCCCCCAGGATCACGAGATAGATCACGGACTCGGTCTGGAACGACGTGCTCTGGAGGTAGAAGATGAAGTAGGCGCTGAAGAGCGCCCCCATCAGAAACTGGATGGCGGCGGGAAACCACTCGCGATATCGTACGACGCGGGGATGCGACCATCGGTCGTGCTGCACGAAGAGGGCGACGAGGATCAGCCCGCCCAGCAGCAGGATGTACGCGAGCAGAAAGAGGCTATCGAACCACGAGTCGATGCGCCGCAGCGTAGCGCCGTCCCACGTCACGCCGGCGAAAAAAAACAGCATCGGCTCCCAGCGCCGGAAGCGGCGGCGGTAGACCATGGCGCGGTGGACCACCGGGGCCGCGCTGAGCCGCTCCAGGAATCCGGGCGTTTGTTCGTCTGGCGATGTACGGGCGGGGAGCGGGGGGAGGCGGGCGTCTTCCATGGCCGGGAAAGCTAGGTCAACAACAACCGGGGATCAAGCCGGCCTACGCCACAGGGGCACCGACGAGCAGGGTTCGCCATACATCAGCTTGCGCGCCACCTGCTGGAGTTTTTGCGTGGCGATGACATAGGCGTGGGTGGGAACGACCCGGCTGGCGCATCCTTTCACGACCACGATGCGATCCGTGTAGACCGACCAGTCGAAGGCTTCGAGAGCGCGCACGAAATAGTCACGGATCAGGTCGTCCGGCGTCCCGTAGGCGACGCTGCGGGCCACGCCGTCCAGGCGCGAGCCCACCAGCATGAACGCCCACGTCGGCAGGATCGCATCGGTAGAACAGCATACCGCCACGTGCGCGCCGGCGTACTGCGACCAGTCATGCGCGCGCATGGCTTCGCGGAACGGTTTCTCGCGCAGCACGAAGCCGTCCTCCAGATAGGGGGCGAGGTCGAGCGAAACAACAGGCTGATCGTCCCAGAGCGCTTCGAGGTTGAACACCTCGATGTCGCTCTCGGCGACGCGGTTGACGATGGGTTCCATGTGGGTATGTAGCTGTGCGTAGAGCGATTATTCCCAGGCGCCGTACCATTGGGTGACCACGTCGGCGGCCGGCTTGCCGTTCGGCGTAAAGCCACGCTGATCCGCACCGCCACGATCGAGGTAGCTGGGCCATTTCCACCAGTAGATGCCGCGGAGCCAGGATTGATCGTCCAGCGCGCGGCAAATGGCCTCGTAGCACCGGGCCTGATCGGCGAGATTGACGCCGGACTCCCGATTTTCGAGCCAGGGCGACTTCCAGGGCATCGAGGTGCTCGGGAAGCCGATCTCGGTGATGAGGATCGGCATATTGTACCGGCGGTGCACCTTTTCCAGCCGGGCCACGGCCGCCTCGGCCCCTTTCCGCAGCGCGCGATCGGAGGGCGCGTCTTCGCTGCTGAGCGGGTAATACGAGTTCACGGCGATGTAGTCGAACGCATCCCAGAAGGCGAGGTTTTCAAATTCTTCGCCCCAGTTCGAGGCATAGACGAGCGGACCGCTGAAGAGCCGGCGCCACTCCCCCGTCATGGTGCGCCACCGATCCGGGTGGGTGAGCGTGGTCTTGCTGAGTTCCGTGCCCACGCAGAGCATATCCAGCCCGAAGAGTTCGGCCATGACGGCGTAGTGCCCGATCCAGCGTTCGTAGTGCTGAAAGAACGCCTCCCAATCCGCCTCGGTAGCCATCTCGATATCACCCGGCCAGCCGCCGCGGACCCAGATCTGGGGCTTGATCGACACATGCATCCCCAGCCGTTTCGCTTGCAGCGCGGCATGGATCACCGATGCATCGTTCTCGCTGCCGGCGGACTCCGGGATGGGCAGGTCCATCGGCACGTTGGGGTCGTTCACAAACGAGTAGGGGATGATCGAGACCGCGTTGGCGCCCATGCGCTGGATGTAGGCCAGGGCCTCGACGGCCGAGCGGGAGCCGTATCCGTTGACAATGCCGAACCCTTCGTGCGCGAAGTTGAACCCTTTGAACATCGCGGGATACGTCCGCGGTACGGCCGGCGTGTTTTGCGCCGCTTCGCCGGCGGCCTCCAGCCGCTGCGTCAGCGCGGCCGCCAGCGCCGGGCGCCGGTCGGCGGGGATGCCGGCGGCGTAGGACGCGCGCCAGCCGTCGCCGGCTTCCAGGAGGAGCGTGGCCAGTTCGGCGGCCACGGGTTCGCGCAGGAAGGACGGGTATTCGGCATACCGCGCGTCATCCAGCAATACATCGAGCGAGGGGGCCAGCCCGGCCCGGGCGATGCGGCCGGCCCAGCCATGCGGATCCTGTCCGTACCAGGTGCCGGTCAGGGCGATGCGGATGCCGTCGAGCAGGGCGCGATGCGCGGGCCGGCCCAGCGTCCGTTCGAGCACGACCGCGGCTTCCATGCCGAGGGCGTCGCCGGCCAGTTCGATATCTTCCTGCATCGCCACATGCACCTCGCCGCTCGTCGGGTCCGCGTGCGCGAGTTGCATGTTATCCGTGACCAGCGCCTTCTGCTGGATGCTCGAATACAGGTGGTAGTCGATCGCGGGTAGGTCCTTCACGCCCAGCAGCGTCTCGAGTTTTTCGAGGAAGGCTTCGCGGCCGGCTTTCAGCGCGGCGAGGCGGGCAGGGGACAGCGTATTCGACGCGGCCCGCATGCGGAGGGGGCCGGCCTCCGCCACGGCCTCGGTGCCATGGAGCAGGTCGAAGTCTTGCTCCGGATCCAGGGACCATCGCCGGCCCGGTTGCTGCGAAAAATGCCCCAGACGGATCCGCTTGCCGTCGCGGACGATCTGGTAGTCGTACATCCGGATGAGTCCCTGGCCCTGTGCCGCGACTTCGGCGTCGCGGTTGCCGGCGACGAGAAATAGCGGAAATTCGGGATTGTCCGGGTTGGGAAACACCAGCGTCAGCACATCCGTGGGATCGTCGTAGCGGGTGCCGGCGAAGGAAAAGCCGGCGGCGTCGAAGGAAACGGGGAGTTTGCCGGCCAGGCGCGCGAGGTGGGCATTCGAGGTGGCCGTCCCGATCACCATCACCGAGCCGGCGGCCAGATCGGCCACTTCGTCAGCGCGCTTCATATCGGGCAGGGTGCGCCAGCGTCCCGGCGAGCGCTGGGCCATCTGCCGGTAGGCCGCCTCGGAGAGCGAATCCGATGCGCCGTAAACCACGAGGAGCTGGCGCGTCTCGAAGAACCGTTCGAACAGCTGCTGGCGCGAAGGCCATGGGTCATCCGGGACGTCGACGACCACCGTGGGGATCTCCGCCGTCGTCTCCGAGCATGCCACCCATGTAATGGCGAAAGCGGCCAGCATCATGCCGGCCGCCGCCTGCTGCATTCGAAGCATGTAGTTCTCCGGAATCGGCTGCCTGGTAGATCCGGAAGCGTCCGTTATTCTTCGGTTTCGCCGGGTCGGATATCCCAGAGCAGCATGGTTTCGATATCGGCGAAGTCCTCGTAGTCGTCCTGATCGACAAACCGGTAATCGCCGAGTTCGCTGCGTTTCATCGGGGAGACCTGTTCCCAGCGTACGCCGTCGCGATCCACAAACTTCTCGGGATAGGGCGGATCGATGCGGTACGAGGGATGATAGGAACGGTACGTTTTGGCCGACTCGTAGATGGCTGCGCGGCGTGCGCCGGCTTTCGTGGCGCTGACCCCGACCACCTTGAAGGGAGCGATCGTGATGGAGGCCTGGAAAAGGCCGTCTTCCATCTCCACGTATTCCGGGCGCATCACTTTAAAATCTTCAACGTGGGGGTATGCGCTTCTTTCGTTATAGTCGTTCATGCGTGGCCCTTTCCTCGGGACTGGTGCAACTTGGTGGCGCCGGCTGCGTGCTGTCGCCAAAGGCTCAACGTGGCGGCGGATGCAATGTACTCCGGACCGCGGGCCGTGGATTCCATCCGGGCGCTTTTTTTGGCCGTTCGCGGCCCTCCGGCTTCGCCTCGCCGGGCTTCAGACGCCGATTACGCGTTTCAGACGCGTCTTCACACTTTTTTTCTCGACAAAAAACGGCTTCACTGGTTTTTTCGCTTCCACCATGTATTAAATTTAGGCCTTCATTACAGGAGTGAGCAATCCAGCTCTTTCAACCTGCTGTCTCGGCAGCTTCGCTTTCATAATCCAAGTATTGCAATGCGGGATATACTCCATCCGGTAGGCTTCGAGGACGACGATTTCGAGGACGACTTCGACGACGACTTCGACGACGACGAATTCGAGGACGATGACCTTGATGACGATCTCGACGATGACGACTTCGAGGATGACGACCTCGATGACGACCTCGACGATGACTTTGACGATCTGGACGACGACTTCGAAGACGACTTCGAAGAAGACTTCTAGTCGCGTCCAGCGTCCCAGACCTCTCTATGTTCCTTGAAGCCTCGGTAGCCCGCTACTGGGGCTTCTTCCTTTGGGGCTTCTTCCTTTGGGGCTTCTTACCGCTCCAGCAGATAGCGCACCGCCAGCTCGTACCCTTTCATCCCGAGGCCGCAGATCTGGCCCACGCAGACGGGCGCGAGCATCGAGACGTGGCGGAAGGCCTCCCGGGCGTGGATGTTCGAGAGATGCACTTCGACGACCGGCAACCCTACGCCGGCGATGGCGTCGCGCAGCGCGATCGACGTGTGCGTATAGGCGCCGGGATTGATCACGATGCCCTGCGTCCCGTCCCGAAAGGCGGCATGGATGGCGTCGATCAGGGCGCCTTCGTGGTTGCTCTGGAAAAAGGCGAGCGCGGCATCGGGGAACGCCTGGCGCAGCTGCCGCTCGAGATCGGCGAGCGTCGCGTGCCCGTAGGTTTGCGGCTCGCGCGAGCCGAGGAGGTTGAGATTGGGTCCGTTCAGGATCAGCAGTTTCATGGCAGGAGACCGCCCGGGCGCGGGGCTGGGTTGCTAGCGAGAGACATCGAACGTGAGGCCGTCATACGCCAGGGCCATGCCGGCGGGCAGCCGCGCCTCTTCTTCCGCGTGCAGGATATGGTGCGTCATGTGGATAAAATACGTCTGCCTGGCTCCCACCGCGCGGGCCACGTCGATGGCCTGCTCGATGGTGAAATGCGCCGGATGGGGCTCGTGGCGCAGGGCGTCCAGGACGAGTACATCCAGCCCCTTCAACAGCGCCAGGCTCTCCTCGGGGATGCGGCTGGTGTCGGTCAGATACGCAAAACGGCCGATGCGGTAGCCGTATAACGGAAGTCGGCCGTGAAAGGCCTCGATCGGGGTGACGGTCACGGAGCGGCCGGGGTCGTAGCGCCCCTTCACCTCGAAGGGCGCTACTACCGCCTCCATCCGGAGGTTCGCCACGCCGGGATAGGTGCGCTCGCTGAAGATGTAGCTGAACATATCCCGGAGCACCCCTGCCGTATCGGGATGCGCATAACAGGGTATCGATGCCGCGTTGTCGAAGAAAAACGGCCGCAGGTCGTCGAGCCCGACGACATGGTCGAAGTGATGGTGGGTGAGCAGCACCGCGTCGATCCGCGTCAGGCCGGCGTGGAGCGCCTGGGTTCGCAGGTCGGGGCCGGCGTCGATCAGCAGGTGGATTCCGTCGACCTCCACATGGCATGCGCAACGCAACCGCTTGTCGCGGGGGTCGCCCGACAGGCAGACCCTGCACGTGCATCCGATCACGGGAATGCCCGTCGATGTGCCGGTGCCGAGCAGGGTTACCCGAACGGCGTCGTCAATCGGCGGCATCCATCTCTCCGACCTCGATGGCCTGCATGGCGTCCCAGGCCTCTTCGAGCGCTTTGCGCACGGCCGGCTTCATGAAGACCGCTTCGAGCGGACTTTCCCGGAGGCTTTCCGCCAGCACGACCACGTGCACATCCGGCAAGTGATGGCGGTTCAGGACGATGGTCTCCTGGCCGGAGACGGTGCATCGGCCGCCGCGAAAGTTGCCGCGCTCACGGCGAACCTGCAGCCCGAGCTGCTGGGCGACCTCTTCCAGTTCTTTGACGATCTTGTCCGGCTTCATAGGCTTCGGAGGCAATCGGCCGGGAATCGCGGCGCCCGGAGGCTACCAGTTGATTCCCAGCGTGACAGTGTGACGCTGCTCGTGGTAGTCGAACAGGTCGGCGGAACGCGTAACAAACACGCTGGACCCACCTACATTCCACCGCTTCACCCGGTAGTTGTACCCCAGACTGAGTCCAAACCGGTTGATAAACGGGCCGAGGTGGAGCTGCACGTCCGCATCGGCGAGGCGGGCGGATCCGGCGGAATCGCTGAACGATTGCAGGGCGACACCGATCGCCGGCGTCACGCGCACTTCGAGCAGCGCGTTCTGGGCAAGCTGCCCGTAATACCCCAGCCCCACCCCCAGCCCCAGGGTCGTGATGCTGAAGTCGTCCAGAATATCGATATCCCGTGGCGACACCCTGCGGAAGTTCATGTACAGGGTGACCGGGACAAAGATGCGGTGGTTGGCATCGGTGGCGGCTTCCGAGAAAAAGATCTCGGCCCACGACATCAACGTGCCGTCCAGATACCCGAGGTCCAGCCGCGAGGTATCCGCGGCGTTCTGGGTGCCATAGCTCAGGGTAGCCGAAAAGTTGGCGCGGGAGTACAGCGCGGTGATCGCCGGCGCGCTGAAATCGAGCCGGGCCGCCGGTGAATCTTCACCGACGTACGCGAAGTCGATCGACGTATAGCCGATCATCGCCGCGGTCGTCGCGCGGGGGCGATCGTTTCCGAAGTAAAACGGCTGGGCGCGGGTGATCGCCGGCGTGCAGGCCACGATGAGCGTCAACCCGGCGACCACACGGAACGCGCGGAAGCCGTCGGCTCGGGTGGTCGTCGCGGGGCGTGGTCGGCGCAAGTCGTCTCCTGTTGATGCGATCGGGGTCCGGCAACCGGACCCCGGGCGATGGCTGCATATTCCAGCGCGGATCGTTCGTCAGCCTGGTTCCAGGCCGCAGGGCATGGGGCTCCTGGACCCTCGAGGGTCGTGCCCTGGCCGCAACGTTCCGTCAGCGCCTAATCTACGACAGCCGGCTTGGCTTCTTCAACGCGATTTTTTTTGCCGCGGCGCCGATCGTTTCTGAAGGGTTTGCCGGTGCGTGGATCGAGGAAACGGTACCGGAACGGCGCCATCTTTTCGTCGCCGCGCACATGCACGCTGATCCCGTATTTGAAGAACCAGCGGCGGCGGATCGAGAGCAGATGCCGCGTGAGGTACGCTTCGGTGAACGGATGCACGAGCAGATGCACCGTGCGCCCTTCCTTCTTTTCCTTGTACTTCTGGATCCAGCGCTCCACCTTATCGAGGAACGTCTGCACATCCATCGGTATCGGATCCTCGCGTTCGACGACCGGGGCCGCCTCGATCGACACCGCGTCGGGCGCCGCGCCGGGAGGCGCCGGCGTCACGTCCGCCTCGCCCACCATGACGACTGCGCCCGCGCTGGGCGCGAAGGTCTTGGTGATGCTCGGACGAAGCCGCTGGCGGGTGATTTCGATGAGCCCGAAGTCGCTCATCGGCAGCACCTTGGTGACGGCGCGATCCTTTCGGAAGGCTTTGCGGAGTTCGTTGTAGACCTTTTTCCGGTTCTTGTCGAGCCGGAGATCGATAAAGTCGACCACGATGATGCCCCCGAGGTCGCGCAAGCGGACCTGTCGGGCGATGACCTGCACGGCCTCGAGGTCGACCTTGAGCGAGTTGTCCTCCTGGGAGAGCCCGCGGCCGGCACGGCCCGAGTTGACGTCGACGACGTGCATCGCCTCGGTGTGTTCGATAAACAGGTAGCCGCCCGAGGGCAGATCTACGCGACTTTCGAACGCTTGTTGGACTTCGCGCGCGATGCGGGCCTCCTGGAAGATGTGTTTCTTCCCTTTGTGTTGCTGGACCGCCGGCACCATGTGCGGCGCGATGGCCTGCACGTAGTTCTTGACGTTGCGGAACAGCTTGGGTTCATCGATCAAGATTCGATCGTAATCGTCCGAAAACAGGTCACGAATGACGGACGACGCCATGTTGACGTCTTCATGGACGACGAGGGGCGGCCGGGGCGACCCCTGCAATTTCTTTTCGATCTTCCGCCATTTGTCGAGCAGCAGACGGAGGTCGGTATCCAGTTCCTTCGCTTTTTTCCCTTCGGCGACGGTGCGGACGATCACGCCGAAGCCTTCGGGGAGCAGGCTCTTGGCCAGGGCCCGAAGCCGGCGGCGCTCCTTGTAGGAATAGATTTTTTTGGATACCGCCACATAATTCGCGAGGGGCACGAGGACCAGGAAGCGGCCGGCGAGCGAGATGTCCGTCGATACGCGGCTTCCTTTGGCCGAGATGGGCTCCTTGACGATCTTGACCAGGATCGGGCGGTCGCGCTTGAGGTACGCCTCGGGCGAAAGCACGCGTTTTTCGGCGGACTGCCGATCCTCGCGGGGGCCGCGCTGATTGCGGCCCCGCTGTTCACGCGGCTCACGGGCTTCACGCGGTTCTCGAGGGGCCTTGCGTTCTTCCCGCTCTACCTCTACCTCTTCCGCTTCCTCCACCGCATCGACGGGCTCGACGACATCGGCGGCGTCCGGCACCCCGTCGAGCGCGACGGGTAATTCGGGGCTATCGGCCGGCGTTTCGGGGGCCTCGGCGACGGCGGCATCGGCCGGCATGTCTTCGGGGCTTTCTTCGCGCGGGGGCCGGTTATCCCGGCGGCGACCGCGGGGCTGTTCCTGATCTTCCGACCGGCTGCGGGACCGCTGTTGCGCGGAGCGGCGGCGTCCGCGGGAGCGGTTGCCGGCGCGGGACCTCGGCTTGTCCGAATCCGCGCCGTCGTCGCCGTCATCGCCCTCGGCGCGGCTGTCGCCCTCGCGGGGCTCGTCTTCCGGCTCATCCTCGACATCGTCGAGATCGGTCACCTCCAGTTCGTCGTCGTCGCGATCGGAGCCGCTTTTCTGGCCGCGGGGCCGCCGGCGCTGCGCGAGCCGCGAGTTGGCCGAGCGCGCGCCGGAATCGACGCTCTTTTGAACGCTAGGGGATTCCTGTTCGAGCAGTTCGAGCCACTCGGGCAGGTTGTCAGCCAGATCGGAGAAATGGAGAAAGGCGTCTTGCTTCTGCCCGATGTCGATAAATGCAGCCTGGATGCTCGACATCGTGCGACGGACGCGACCCAGGTAGATGTCGCCTAATGTGCGCTCATTTTCGGGGTCCTCAATGTACAGCTCGACCAGCTCGCCGTTCTCGATCAGCGCGATGCGCGTCTGATTCTTCTCCGCATTGATAATGATTTCTTTCTGCATACAGTGTGCTGGCGCGCACACCTGGCGAACTGGCGATCCGATAGCCTGCTCGAGCAGGCGCACGTCGGCGGAGTGGAGGCTCTCCGGGCATCCTGCTGGACGATAAGCGGGCGCAGGGAACAGGAACCCTAACGACGCCCCAATCGGACAAGGTGGTGGAGCGGGCAGTCCACACTGGCCCGCTTGGCAAGACGGAAATCAGCCAGTTCGAGAGGTGCTGGGTGCACGCTCGACAAGAAGATAATAAAGAGGTCTTGAGATGGGTGAGGAGCTGGCTCATCAAAGCCAGACTCACCCGAACTACGTGATTCACAATCATAAACTCGAAGATGCTACGGATGGGCTAAACGCAGATTCGCAAGTTCTCACCCACACGGCCGCGGTACGCAACGCAACACGGCTTGTAGCCTTTCAAATTTGTCGCTGCGCCTTGGGAGCGTCGCGAATAGCGCTTTCGGTCGTCCTTTTGCACCAGATTGCAGCGTGCCGGCAGGCCAGATCGACCTGCGGCGCGATTCGATTCGGTGGGTCAAAGAGAGTCGCCCGAGCTGGAGCGCGGGATCTTTGGCTTACAGCGCTTAAGCCGTTTTAATCGCCGGCCGAAACGAAATGATCCCGCGCCCTGCGCCGGTTTCCGGGCGGATGAGGGGCGCGCGTCGCCGGCCGCCACTATCAATTTTTTTCGAAACATGGTTTCGGAGGCGCCGCGGCGGGTAGTCTGACGAAAAAAGCCCGGCCGGCAGCCGTATTTTCATACCGCCGTGCCGTATCATACCCCGGCAATTTAAGGGACCGGCTTTTTAAGGAAATGGCTAGCCATACGCGCTATGAAAACCACTGTTGATCAGAAGGCGCCCAAAAAGCCGTCGATGTTTTCATCGGCGGTCGGGAAAAAGGTGCTGACGGGTATCACAGGATTGGGCCTCGTCGTGTTCGTGCTCGAACACATGCTGGGCAACCTGTCCTATTTCAAGAGTTCAGACGCCTACAACGAGTACGCCTACTTCCTGGCGAGCTTCGGCGAACTGCTCTATGTCATCGAAGCCGGCCTGGTGGCGTTTTTTGTCATCCACATCGTGCAGGGGGTGCGTATCGCCATCGGCAAGCGCCAGGCGCGGCCGGTCGGTTATGCCCGCTACGCCTCCAAGGGATCGCCGAGCATGCAGTCCCTCAGCTCCCGCACCATGATCATCTCCGGCATCGTGCTGCTGGTTTTTCTGGTCATCCACCTGAAGACCTTCAAGTTCGGCATACACTACGAAACAGTGGTAGACGGCGTGCCGATGCGCGACCTGGCCCGTTTGATGACGGAAACATTCCAGAGCCCCATCTACACCTTCAGCTACGTGGCCGTCATGCTGCTGCTGGGGGCTCACCTGAGGCACGGCGTGTGGAGCGCGCTGCAGTCGCTCGGGGCCATGAATCCACGGTTGACCCCGGTTGTGTACGGCATCGGCGGAATCATCGCCCTGCTGGTCGCGCTGGGCTTCCTCGTTCTGCCGCTGTGGATCTTTTTCACGGGAGGTAATGCGTAATGACACTCGACGCCAAAATCCCTTCGGGGCCGCTCGAAACGAAGTGGAACCAGTACTTGAAAAACATCAAGCTGGTCAGCCCGAACAACAAACGTAAATACACCGTGCTCGTCGTGGGCACCGGCCTGGCCGGCGCCTCTGCCGCGGCCACGCTGGCCGAACTGGGGTACAACGTGAAGGCGTTCTGCATCCAGGATTCCTCCCGGCGCGCGCACAGCATCGCGGCGCAGGGCGGCATCAACGCGGCCAAGAACTATCCGGGCGACGGCGACAGCGTCTGGCGCCTGTTCTACGACACGATCAAGGGCGGCGACTACCGGGCCCGCGAAGCCAACGTGTACCGGCTCGCGCAGATCAGCAACAACATCATCGACCAGTGCGTGGCGCAGGGCGTGCCGTTCGCGCGCGAATACGGCGGCCTGCTCTCGAACCGGTCGTTCGGCGGCGCACAGGTCTCCCGCACGTTTTATGCGCGTGGCCAGACGGGCCAGCAGCTGCTCCTGGGCGCCTACAGCGCGCTGAGCCGGCAGGTGCAGGCCGGCAAGGTCCAGATGCTGCCGCGTCAGGAAATGCTGGACCTGGTGACGATCGACGGCCGCGCCCGCGGCATCATCACCCGCAACCTCGTCACGGGCAAGCTGGAACGCCATCACGGCGACGCCGTCCTGCTCTGCACGGGCGGCTACGGCAACGTCTATTACCTGTCGACCAACGCCAAGAACTCCAACGTCACGGCGGCGTGGCGGTGCTACAAACGCGGCGCCCTGTTCGCGAACCCCTGCTTCACGCAGATCCATCCGACCTGCATCCCCGTCTCCGGCGACTACCAGTCGAAGCTCACCCTCATGAGCGAGAGCCTCCGGAACGACGGACGCGTCTGGGTGCCGAAAAACGTGGGCGACAAACGGCCGCCGCTCCAGATTCCGGAAGAGGAACGCGACTACTACCTCGAAAAGAAGTATCCCAGCTTTGGCAACCTCGTGCCACGCGACGTGGCGTCGCGCAACGCCAAACAGGTTTGCGACGAGGGCCGGGGCGTAGGCACGACCCAGCTTGCGGTATACCTCGATTTCCGCGACGCCATCAAGCGGCTCGGCCGCGACACGATCGCGGCGCGCTACGGCAACCTCTTCGAGATGTACGAGCGCATCACCGACGAAAACCCCTACGAGGTGCCGATGCGCATCTACCCGGCCGTCCATTACACCATGGGCGGGCTCTGGGTGGATTACAATCTGATGACGACCGTGCCCGGTCTGTTCGCGCTCGGCGAGGCGAACTTCTCGGATCACGGCGCCAACCGGCTCGGGGCCAGCGCCCTGATGCAGGGTCTGGCGGACGGCTACTTCATCATCCCGTACACGCTGGGGCAATACCTCGCCGGCTCGCCCGCCGGCGGCATCGACCCGAACGACAACGCCTTCGCCGAAGCGGAGGCCTCCGCCCAGGGCACGATCGACCGCCTCTTCAGCGGCAGCAAGAAGCGCACGGTGCTCGAATTTCACCGCGACCTCGGCCGGATCGTGTGGGACTATGTCGGCATGTCGCGCACGCGCGAGGGCCTCACGAAGGCCATCGACGAGATCGCGGCCATGCGGGCCTCGTTCTGGGACGACGTCACGATCCCGGGTCGCCAGGACGCGCTGAACAAGAACCTCGAGTTCGCCGGCCGGGTGGCCGACTTCATGGAACTCGGCGAACTCATGGCCAGGGATGCCCTCCAGCGCGAGGAATCCTGCGGCGGTCACTTCCGCGAGGAGTACCAGACCCCCGAGGGCGAGGCGCTCCGCAACGACGACGACTACGCCTACGCCGCCGCCTGGGAATACCAGCCCGGAGGGCCGGCGAACATGATCAAGGAGCCGCTCGAATTCGAAAACGTCGCGCTCACGCAGCGCAGCTACAAATAAGCTCCGCCCGCCTCCCCGAATCTGCCCGAACACGATAGCTTTAGACCGTTATGCGCATCACACTCAACGTCTGGCGGCAGGCCGGCCCGAATACAGCCGGCAAGTTCGAGACCTATTCGCTCGACGACGTCAGTCAGGAGATGTCTTTCCTGGAGATGTTCGACCTCTTGAACGAGAAGCTGATCAAGGAAGGCAAGGAGCCGGTCGAGTTCGACCACGACTGCCGTGAGGGCATCTGCGGCTCGTGCAACATGATGATCAACGGCCAGGCCCACGGCCCCCGCGCCCGCACGGCCACCTGCCAGTTGCACATGCGCGAATTCAAGGACGGCGACACGATTGCGGTCGAGCCCTGGCGCGCCGCGGCGTTTCCGGTCATCCGCGACCTCGTGGTGGATCGCAGCGCCTTCGACCGCATCATCGAGGCCGGCGGCTACGTCTCGGTCAACGCCGGCAGCGCGCCGGACGCCAATACGTTGCCCGTCGAGAAGGACAAGGCAGAAGCCGCTTTCGACTTCGCGGCCTGCATCGGGTGCGGCGCCTGCGTGGCGGCCTGCCCGAATGCCTCGGCTTCGCTGTTCGTGGGCGCCAAGGTGTCGCACCTGGCGCTGCTGCCCCAGGGAGCGCCCGAGAGCAAGCGACGCGTGCTCTCGATGGTCGGTCAGATGGAGCAGGAAGGCTTTGGCGACTGCTCGAACCACGGCGAATGCGAGGCGGTGTGCCCCAAAGGCATCTCGATTGCCGGCATCGCCATCATGCGGCGCGAATACATGAAAGCGTTGATGAGCGGAGGTGTCGCATCCCCCAGGGGATGAGTCACTGCGTCCAGGACGAACGGCCGCAACTCCACGAGATCGCCCTGCTTGAAATCGAGGCGTGTGACGCCGGCGCAGCTCAGCGGGGCAGGATGGTCACCACGACGCGCTTGTAGCGGGAAAGAGACGGCGTGCCCTTATCCGTCACCCGGAGGATGAAGTGGGCGGTCTGAGGGCTGTCCACTTCCGGCGCCGTGATGGTATGCACGAAGTAGAGGTTCTCCGAGAGCGGCGCAAATGAGATCAGTCCGTCGTACGTACCGGCCTCGGGATACTGAAACCACCAGTAGCTCATGGAATCGCCGTCGGGATCCGTGGTGCCGGCGGCGTTCAGCCCAAAGACTTCCCCGGAGCGAACGGTGAGGCTATCCGAATGACCGAGCCGGGGCACGGGTGGATGGTTGGCGCGTTCGTAGGGCTCGACCGTCCAGTCCATCCGCGCGGCGAAGTCGTGCTGAAAATCCTCGCGCCACCGCCACAGGGTCACCTGGTTGCTCGTGAACGAGGCGGTGTCTGGCCGGATGGCGCGTCCCCAGCCGGAAGGGACGCGCGGAACGTAGGTATCTTCGGCGTTGGTCCATATCGCGCGGGTCTCCGGCTGGATGAAGAAACGGGCAGCGAAACGCGGATTCGCCGGTGCGGCCGGCGGAGCCGGCAGGTAGTATTCGTATCGTCCGCCCCACCCGCCGATCTCCGGCCGTTCGGGGTCGCTGAGTCCGTTCGGGATCAGGGAGAGATAGGCTGGTGTGTCGCCCTCCATGCCGTAGGCCACGTCGGGGTACGCAGCGCCCAGGGGCCCGTGATGCTGCTGGATCTGCTCGGCGATCCAGGCGTTGCTGAATACGTCGTTATTGGCGCCTTCAACATACCGATTGATGCCGGCCCATGTCGCCGTTCCATAGGAACCCGGACTCACGATGTAGAAGAGGTCCGGAAACGTGTCGCGCATCCAGTGGCCGCTGTCGTCCTGATCGGAAATCGTATAGACACGGAGCTTGGCGACGAGCCGCTGCAGCTCGCCGGCGCTGCGGGTCGATTTGAGCTTCCAGAGCGCCTGCGCCAGCGTGTTCGGGCCGCCCCACACCGAAATCCACAGCGGGCGGTCGTCCCCCTGCTCGAGCTCCCGAATGATCCATTCCGACCCCTCGGAGTCGTGCCCCTCGCCGACGCCGGCCATACCGGATACGGGAAGCCCCTGAGAGACCAGGGCGTGGAGCTGTTCCGCACTCGGGTAGCCCGGTTCATGACGCAGCAGGTTGGGCCGCACCTTGCCGTAGGCATCGATGATCTGATGGATGGTCTCGGGCACCACCTTCGCCGGCTGGTGCACCGAGGTCGTGGCGATGAGGCCTTTGATATCGATCTGGTTCGCGTAGAGCAAGAGCCGCACGAGCGACTGCGAATCGTCCGGATCGGCCTCCATATCGGTCAACACCACGACGCGATGCGGACGCGCCGGCTGGGCCTGGATGGGGCCGGACATCGCAGAGACCAGGAATGCCAGGACGAGTGTGAGATATCGACGCCGTCGCATGCGTGTCTCTCTGTTGAGGGAGGGAAAATCGGGGATAATCCAGACCTGCAAGCACGCCTTCTTCGCGCCGATGCCGCGGCCTCGATCCGCGATGAAACTACAGGTCCTCCCTGAAAGCCACAATCGCGAGATACAGGGGCGGGTAGAATACGCCTTCGACTAGGGCAGGAGGCGCTGTTTCGTGCGCCGGCTTCGGTGTACCCGGTCGGATGGGACAGGGTCTTCGCGGCTCCCGGAACGAACGGATAGCGCGAAGGGAGTCAGGAGGCCAGCAAGGCCGGCGCCGCCTTGGCGAGCGAAGGCGCGGTCTCGGCGGCTTCGGGAAAGTGGACGGCCGGCATGGGGCCGTTGAGCGCGAATTCGAAGCCGAGGGATTCGTAGGATTTCTGGAGTTGCTCTACCTGCCGCGCGAAGCTGTCCGTATGCTCGGGATTGACGAGATAGGCGGCGTTGAAGATGAGGCGCATCCCCTGCTGGGTCCGGTCCGCGCTCACCGGAATGATCGCGGTGCCGTCGGCATAGCCGGTCAGGGCGCCGTTGCTGTGGCGGATGCACGCCCGGCAGACCGCGCGCGTTTCCTCGGCGACCACGCGTTCCAGTTCGCCCTTCAGGGCGCGCGCCTGATCGGCCGGCTTGCCGACCATCTCGGCCTGGAGTGCTCGCACGCGGTTGCTGGCCTTTTCGGTGAGCAATCGCAATTTCCGCTCGTTGCAGTGCACCTGGAGTTCCCATTCCATCTTGCCCTCGATGACGCCGAGGGTCATGATGAAATCGTCGTAGTGCTCCTTGAGAAACGCCTTGAGGCTTTCGAGGCTATCGCAAATCGTGCAGACGCGCATCGGAACGATGGGGCCCTGCGACTGGACGGCCGCCAGCACGCGGTTGTGTTTCTCGACGGTGTCTCTGAACCAGGCCTGGTCGTTGAGATTGAGCTGGAGCGCCCGTTCGCCGAACTCGTCGAGTGAGACCTTGCTGATCAGGGCCTGGGCCTTGCCGAAGGGATAGCGGTAGATCGGGTAGGTCGGATCGACGCCGCGCTCGGCGAGCCACAGATCCGGCGTGTAGAGCGTGATGGCGTAGACGTAATAGCCGATGGGTATCGGCTTCGGGAGCGTCTGCGTCTCGGCGACGATTTCGAAGGCGTTCTGCCTGGAAGGCGAAGGCGGAGGTGGCGGCGGGGGAGGTGGTGGTGGCGGCGGCGCATGGGGCTCCATCCCGTCGAGCGCGCGCTCGAAGATGCTATCCAGCAGATGCTCCTTGAGCAGCTGCTTGGTTTCCTGCAGGCTTGCTTCGGGCGGCGCAGCCGGCGACCGCTCCTCCGGTCGAACCCGCAAATAGTGGCTCAACGAAGGACCGAGCAACCAGCTGTGCATCCCTGCAGATGACGATGCCACGGCCTTGCCTCTTCCTAGGGAAAATCAATTCGGGCCCGAGCCCCGGAGCGGCGCGATACCCCGCTCAGAGGGTGTTGTCTGACGTAGTCTGGCTGAGGAGTTCCTCATTCCGCGCAATCTGGGCGCGCAGGTCATTCAGTTCCGTTGCGGCCTGCTGGCTGCGTGCTTCATCCCTGACGGGAGCGTCGTCGCGTGTGGGGGGGAAAGACGCGTTCGGATCCGGGGACTGACCCTCCAGATGAACGAGCAACTGCTCGAAGGTGCGTTTTCTAAAGATCGCCTTGGCGTCGGCAAGCGCTTCGAGGCGCGACTCATCGATGAGGCGCCGGATGTCTTCCGCGTGGTGGCGGACGAACCGATGCTGGAAGCGTTCAATGATGCCGAGCGTCTCTGGAGAGTCCATACCAAACTACCGGCATGTTCCGAGCCGTCGATGGGCCCGGAGTTACATGGAGGGTTGCGGCTGGAACCAGGTTCCGCCGGAAGTCTGCGGCTTGGCGTTGTTCTTGGCCGAAGCCGGCGCCGGCGCCTGATCCTCGGCCGCGCTCTCAAGAATCGCCTGAAGCATGCGCTCCTTGAGCATCGCCTTGGCTTCGACGAGCGCCTCGTCACGCGCTTCCTGGATGATCCGAATGATCAGCTCATCCGAAGCCTTCACGAGCTTATCCTTCAACTGCTCGATAAGTTGTGTGGTCTGGTTGTTCATGGGCTTATACCCTCGTGGTTGATCGCTTAAGTGGTAAGACACCTACGGGTAAGTTGTGCACTATGGGCCCATCGCCTCTCAGTTTCCACCTGAAAGAGGGGGGACGGCTTTATTTTTCAATTCCAGCGATAGCTGCACGGCCGCCAGGGGCCTTGTTCAAATCCTTCGTTACACTCCGCCGGCACAGCGTGATTACAATGAATTTTTCTTTGCACACGTCGGCGGTCGGTCTGTCGCGATGCGGAAGAACCTGCCGGCGAGGCGGTGGATTCTTTCCCGCTGCGACGGCAAAACAGCACCTAAGCGCCTTACGGTGCGCCTGCTGGCAATGCCGTACGCTCAGGCAAAGGCAGTGCCGCCTGACGCCTTGCCGGTTCCTGTAGCCTGATCGGTACCCCGGAGCGCCGTCGCCGGCGGCGGGTAGGCGGTATCAGTTTTCGCTATGCTCGTCCACGATCAGAACGGAAGGCTCCGGATTGAGCCGGTTCACCTTCGCAATCGCATCCTTGAGGATCGCTTCGAGCATGCGCTCCTTCAACATCGTCTTGGCTTCCTGAAGGGCTTCGTTCTGCGCCTCGCTGACCAGCCGCTTGATGTCGTCCTGCGAGGCCGAAAGCAATTTGTCTTTCAGCTGGCCCATAACATTGTTATTCTGCGTCGTCATATCGACTGCCTCGTACGGTTAAATTGATTCATCACGATTTCTGGAGGGGGGTCGCGTCGCCCGGGCGAGTCTGCGTATCATGTTGATACGTCTCGGTTGCCAGAACACGACTGACTGCTGGCTGAGATGCGGGTACCTGAAAGCACACGTCATCGACCGGAGGCGGCCATTTTACTTCTTCCTGCATAGACCACTACGATCCGGCCGTATGCGTCGCGTCAAAGGCCCGGCTGGGACCCGCCTATCGCACGGCAGCCCAGCGCAAAGACCCTACCAATCTCGGTCGGTTCGCGGGAAAAAGTATCAGGGGGACGTGGGGGGGTATATCGTGAGGCGCTGGCCGATCTGGAGCAGGTTGCTGCGGATGCCGTTCCAGCTCCGCAGCTGGGTCACCGTTACGCTGTACTGCTTCGCGATGCCGATGAGCGTATCGCCGCGGCGCACGCGGTAGACGATGCGGCTCGGAGGGGTTTTTTCGGCGGCATCGTCCGCTTCGCCGGCTGCCTGCTTCGCCTGGGCTTCCGCCTCGACTTCGCTGATCAGGGCCATCCGCGCCTCCTTCGCCTGCTCGGTCGTCTGCGCGATGAGCCGATCCACATCCAGCGGCTCGACGATGCGGGGCATGATGACCCGCGAGGCGCGCATGCCGTACTGCACCCGCATCGGCTGGGCATCGCCGACCTGGAGGCCGCCGGAGTAGTCGGTCGTCGGCACGACGAGCGTCTGGCCGATCCGGATCGTCGTGCTGTGCAGCCCGTTCTTGCGCATCAGCGTCGACACATTCACCCCGTAGCGGCGCGCGATCTGCCCGATCGTTTCGCCCTGCCGGACCACGTGCTGGCTCGCGGCGCGCTTGGCGGCGACGGGGAGATGGCGATATCCTTCGGCGAACCGGTCGTAGCTGTGCAGCGGCAGCCGGATGAAATAGGGGCTCTGAGAGGGCGGCAGCGTCTGCCCGAGCAATTCCGGGTTCAGCGCTTTCAGCGTCGGCACGTCGGTGCCGGCCATGTCGGCGATTTCCTCCAGCGAGAGCGCGCCCTGGACCGGCACGAGATCGTACTGATAGCTCGGCCCGGGTTCGACCCCCTGTTCCAGCCCATAGGCTTCCGGGTTCGAGGCCAGCAGCGCCGTGGCGATAAACATCGGCACGTAATTGCGCGTCTCCCGGGGCAGCCGGTGGTAGACGTCCCAGAACGTGGCCGGGTGGCCGAGCTGGGCTTCGGCCTGGCGCAAATACCGGCGCAGCTTGCCGGGGCTGAAGTTGTAGCCGGCGAGCGCGAGCTGCCAGTCGCCAAACATCCGGTGCAGATCCTTGAGATGCCGCGCGGCGGCCCGGGTCGCCTTCTCGGGGTCCATGCGCTCATCAACCCAGCCGTTCGCCGTCAGGTCGTACGCGTAGCCGGTGGCCTTCACAAACTGCCACATCCCGACGGCGCGCGCCCAGCTGCGGGCGCGGGGGTTGAGGCCGCTTTCGATCATCGCCAGATACTTCAGCTCGTCGGGCACGCCCTCTTCCTCGAGGATCTTCTCGACCATCGGGAAATACGTTTCGGCGCGCGAGAGCCAGTGGTTGATGTGGCGCTCGGGCTCGGTGAGCAGGAACACCATACTGTTGCGCACCTGCTCGTTGATCTGCATGCTGATTTCGGTCGACGCAATGTCGATTTCCGGCAGATCGATGGACGCCAGGGGCGGCAGGTCGTTTTCGTTCAGCGCCTCGAACGCGGTTTCCCGCCACGCGAAGATGTCGCCCTGCTGGATGTACAGCGTGTCGGGGAAGCCATAATAACTCTCGTATTCGGTGACGACGCTCCGGTACAGCTCCTTGAAGCGCGGATCGTCGAGGGCGTCGGGGGCGCGCGCGATCACCGCGATCTCGGTCATGATGCGATCGAAAAGCGCCTCGACCACTTCATGGTCTTCGCGCGCCTGCGCGTCGAGCAGTTCGCCCTGGTAGCGGTAAAGGTTGCCCATCCGGCGAAGCCGGCTTTTTTCATCCAGCGAATCCAGCGGAGCCAGGTCCGGCTGATCCAGGAAGACGCGGGGCGGCTGGTAAAACGGGACGGCCTGCGCCGGCAGCGACGGAGCCGTGCCCAGATGAGGCAACGTAAAGGCTGCGAGCTCCGGCAATAGCCCCGTATCGGTATCCTGAGCCGATGCGTGGCCGAAGGCAAGGAGCAAAACCAGGGTGGTGGCCAGAGTTTGCTGGACGAGGCGCTTCATGCGTGACAGAGTTCTTACGGTACCGCGGGGGAAGACGGCCTGGTGTCGCCGTATCCTCAAAAAAGGCAAGCGTTTGGAGCTGTCTCCAAAGAATAGCGACTGACCGATTTTAATGCAAGTAGCGCCGGCTCACACGGCCCGGGTCTTTGGCGCGCATCCCCAGCGTCAGAGCGGGATATTGCCGTGCTTGCGTTTCGGATTCACGACGGCCTTGTTTTTGAGCATCTCCAGCCCCCGGATCAAGCGGAACCGCGTCTCGCTGGGTTTGATGACATCGTCCACATAGCCCTTGCCAGCCGCCACATAGGGATTGGCGAACGTGTCGCGATACTCGTTGATAAAGGCTTCTTCCACCCGGGCCGGGTCGTCCGCCGCCGCGATTTGTTTCCGGTAGATGATCTCGACCGCCCCCTTGGGGCCCATGACGGCGATTTCCGCGCTGGGCCAGGCGAAGTTCAGATCGCCCCGGATGTGTTTCGAGTTCATGACATCGTAGGCGCCGCCGTAGGCTTTGCGGGTGATGACGGTGATCTTGGGCACGGTCGCCTCGCAAAACGCATAGAGCAGCTTGGCGCCGTCGCGGATGATGCCGCGCCACTCCTGATCCGTCCCCGGCAGGAAACCGGGCACATCCTCGAATACGACCAGCGGGATGTTGAACGCGTCGCAGAACCGGACGAAGCGCCCGCCCTTGCGCGACGCGTCGATATCCAGCACGCCGGCCAGCACGGCCGGCTGGTTCGCGACGATGCCCACCGAGCGCCCGCCCAGGCGCGCGAACCCGACCACCAGGTTGGCGGCGAAGGCCTCGTGCACCTCAAAAAACGAATCCGTATCGACCACTGCCCGGATCACATCCTTGATGTCGTACGGTTTGTTCGGGCTGTCGGGGATGAGGGCGTCCAGGTCCGCCGGCGCGCGATCGATCGGATCGGACGACGCGACAAACGGCGCCGGCTCGTCGCAATTCTGCGGCATATAACCGAGCAGGGTCCGGATCTGCTGCAGGCATTCGACATCGTTCGCGCAGGCAAAGTGGGCCACCCCGCTCTTGGATGCGTGGGTATCGGCGCCGCCGAGCTCCTCGCTCGACACTTCCTCGTGCGTGACCGTCTTGACGACGTTGGGGCCCGTGACGAACATATAGCTCGTCTTTTTGACCATGAACACAAAATCGGTCAGGGCCGGGCTGTAGACGGCACCGCCGGCGCACGGCCCCATGATGGCGGAGATCTGCGGCACCACGCCGGAGGCCAGGGTGTTGCGCAGAAAGATGTCGGCATACCCGCCGAGCGACACCACGCCTTCCTGGATGCGCGCGCCGCCGGAGTCGTTCAATCCGATTACCGGAGCGCCGTTGGCCAGCGCCAGCTCCAGGATGTTGACGATCTTGTTGGCATGCGCGAGGCCGAGCGAGCCGCCGAACACGGTGAAGTCCTGGCTGAACACGTACACGAGCCGGCCGTCGATGGTGCCGTAGCCCGTCACGACCCCGTCGCCGGCGGGGCGATTCGCCGCGAGGCCGAAGTCGACGGCGTCGTGGCGAACGAAGGCGCCGAGTTCCTCAAACGAGCCCTCATCCAGCAGGATATCGATCCGTTCGCGCGCCGTGAGCTTGCCCTTGGCTTTCTGCTGGGCGATGCGCTCCGCGCCGCCGCCCAGGCGCGCTTCTTCGCGTCGTCTATCCAGATCCTGTAGCCGGGAGGTATTGTCGTGCATGATGGCCTGCTTACCGCGATTTCCGATACTGGGCTTCGACGCTTTCCGTAAACATGAGCGCCGCCGGGCTATAGATATTGACCTGGTGGCGCTTGAAAACGCGGTCGGCGATCAGCTGCGACGCCTGAGCCCAATCGGGCACGTGGCGGAGTTCGTTGAGGGTTTTGGCGTAGTCGGCGCTCGAACCCATGAAGAGGTGTTCGATAAACACGCTGCGATTCGTCATCCCCTGCGCCCCGAGCACCTGGCGCTCGAGTTGGGCCAGATCCTGGAGCGTCGGCGTATAGGCCGGCGCGGTTGCCGGGGCCTGGGGGGCCGGCTGCGGCCGGGCCGGCGCGGCGACATGCCCATTTTCGCGCGCTGGAGCCGGCGGCGTCTCTTTTTTCGCGTCGGCCGGCTTCTGGAATCGCTGCCAGAGCGGCACCGCCGCATCGGGCTGGGGCGCCGGACTGGCCGGCTGGGCCGCCGGCGGAGCGGAGGGCTTGGATCCCCCGTTGGCTTGCTGGAACTGCTGCCAGAGCGGCTTTTGCTCGTGCGCAGGCGCTTTCGCCACCGAGGGCGGCGGCGGCGCCTCGACGGGCGTCGGGTCGGCCGCGGGCGCCTTCACGGCTACGGGCTCGGGCTCCCTGGCGGGCTCCTCGGGCTCGGGGGCCGGCGCAAAAAGCGTCGTGGCGGCAGCCTGCTCGAAGGGTTCGACGGAGCCGTCGAGCACCTTGCGCAGCGACTCCTCGTTGAGGCTGCTGACGCGGCGCACTTCCTTCTCCACCTGGAGCCGGCCCTGGATGTCGTAGGCGTCCTTATCCCCGAAATACATGCTCAGGAGTTCGATCGGAACACCCTGCCCGCGCGTCTCGGGGATGCGGTTCATGAGGTCGAACAACGGCCGCAGCAGGCGGAGCCAGTCGTCCGATGAAAACTCGGCCGTCATGTGCCGGTCGATCTGCGACAGCAGCGATGCGAACCGGTTGCGATCGATCTGGTCCATCCCGCGGCGGGTCATGAAGGTCTCCACCGCCTCCCGGAGGTACGGGTACGCCGCAAAATAGCTGAGCTGTTTGTAGATGACCGGCGCCATGAGCGGCTGTTCATCATCCCGAAAAACAAACTCGACCAGGGTGTGGGCGGGCAGGATGAGGTGCGCGAGGACCACCTTCGAGGCGCGTTTCAGGGTGCCGCGCCACTCCTCTTCGGGGATGATCGAGTGGTTGGCGAGCGAGGCCACAAAATGTTTGTAGGCGCGCTGCACCTCTTCGTGGTCGTAATCGAACCACGTGGTGCGTACGCCGCGCAGCTGCTCGACTTCGGTGTCGAGGCGGTGATGAAGGGTCTGGGTCAGGAAATGCGCCAGCAGAGGAGGCATGGGATCCTGCTCGAAATCCTCACGCGCATACGAACTGTTGGCTGGAAACGCGTCGATGAGAAAATCGAATAACGAATCGGAAATGGCACGCAGCATAGCGGTCTGGCAAAGAAGGGATGACAATTCCAGCAATCACCGTTTAATCGACAATCCCGTTCGGTTGTTCTCCCGGCAAGGAAAAGGCGGTCAGCCGGCCGGCTCGATCGTCAATCCGTCGACCCGCAGCGCCGGCATGGCGGTTCCTATGGGCACAATTTGCCCTTTTTTCTCACAGAACCCATGCCCGGCATCCCAGTCCATCTCGTTGGATATCCCCCGGATTCCGGCCAGCAGGGATGCGCCTGTTCCCACGAGCCGGCCGCCGCGCACCGGCGCCGCGACGCGCCCCTGCTCGATCTGATAGGCCTCGACGAGGTCGGCCGTGTACCGGTCCGTTCGCGCGTCGTAGCGCCCGCCCCCCAGCCGGCGGATGTAGAGGCCATCGGCCAGTTCGTGAATCAGGCTGTCGAACGAGTCGGCGCCGGGCGACAGACACAGGTTGCTCATCCGCGCCTGCGGCAGATACCGGAAATCCTGCCGCCGGCCGCTGCCGGTGCGCGGTATGCCCCAGCGGACCGACGAGGCCCGATCCGCGAGCCAGGCATGGACCTGCCCCGCCTCGATGAGTGTCGTAACTCCCGTGCGCGCGCCCTCGTCGTCGAAGTCGGCGCTGCCCCGCCGGCCCGGCGTCGCGGGGTCGTCGAAAAGGGCGATCGATGCGGGCGCCACCTGGGTGCCGATCTTCAGCCGCGAGCGGGCTTCGCCCAGGGCGACATCGGCCTCGAGGGCGTGCCCTATCGCCTCATGCACGAGGACGCCGCCCCAGCCGCCGGCGACGACGCCCGCATACGGGCCGGCGGGCAACGGCCGCGCCGCGCGGAGCGCGCGGGCATGCTCGAGCGCCTCGAGGGCGACGGCTTCCGAGGGCTCGATGTACAGGGGACCGAATCCCGTGCAGGACCCCCGAAAACTGAACCCGGTGGCCACTCCGCCCAGTGTCACCGACACGCGGACCTCGATGCGGGTGGTCGCCCGCGCGACAAACACCCCCTCGCTCGTCGCCACCGCCGTCCGGCGCGTCGTGCCGCGAAACTCGGCCTCCACGGCCGTCACATCGGCATCCGCCGCCAGGGCCGCGTCGGCGTACTCCTGGAGGAGGGCGCGCACCTCCAGTTGCGACAGCTGATCCGGGGGGTCGGGAGGGAGCGCCAGGTCATCCCAGTGCATACTGTGGAACGGCCGGGGCGCGACCTGCCCCACGGCCTGCTGCAGCTGCTCGGCCGCGCGGGCCACCGACTCCGACCAGGCGTGCGGCGCGATGGCCGGCGTCCAGGCAAAGCCCTGCCGCTCGGCGCTGGCGATGCGAACGCCCAGTCCTTCGTCCTGCCGCTCGTGGCTTTTCCACACCGGCCCTCCGGTGGGGCCCTGCGTGCACACAACGATGGCGACGCCGGTAGACTCCAGAAACAGGTCGGAATAGTCCCCCACGCGGAGCCCGAGCCCCAGCAACGCCGGCCCTTCATCAGCCAGCCGGCGGGCACTCGCCAGGAAGATATCCGCCGGATCGTCGACGGCCGGGGTGGCCATGATTCAGTACCCGTAGATGGAAAAGTCGTCCCGCCGAAGGTGGAGATTGAGGACGACGGCGAGCATCATCGACTCCGTGATGAGCGCCGATCCTCCGTAGGAGATGAACGGCAGCGGAATGCCGATGACCGGCAACATCCCCGTGGTCATGCCGATGTTGAGGAAAATATGGACGAGGTAAAACGCGGCGACGCCCACGACAAAGGTGTTGCCGAAGGGATGCTTGATGTGGCCGGCGACGACCACGAGCCGCATCAGCAAAAAACCGAATAACAGCAGCACGACGAGCGAACCCAGAAATCCGAACTCCTCCCCGATCACGCTGAAGACGAAGTCCGTGGTCTGCTCGGGCACGTACGCGCCCTGCGTCTGCGTGCCTTCCATGAAGCCCTTGCCCCACAGCCCGCCGGAACCGATCGCCGCCTTCGACTGCACCAGGTGGAAACCGACGGTATACCGGTACTCGATGGCTTCGGGGTTGGTGAAGGACAGCAGCCGCGCCACGTGGTGCGGCTTGAGCACCGCATCGATGGCATATTTGACGAGCGCGATGATGCCTCCGTTGGTCACCGCCGCGACGGCCACGGCGATGAAGCCGCGCTTGCGGACGATGAGCGCCGCCATGAACAACACCGTGAAGCCGATGGCCGCCGGCCAGTATACAATCGCCAGGTAGCCGGCGACGCCAGGGGCCACCAGCAGGAGCACGTGCGTCAGCGGAAGACCGCCCCAGTAGAGCAGCAGCGGGATGATCGCCAGAAAGACGAGCGCCGTGCCCGTATCGTTCTGGAGGATGATGAGGAACACGGGGCCCAGGATGAAGAGGATCGTGTAGAGCCCATGCCGCAGCGGACTCACCCCGATCCGCTTGGCGCCGGCGTACTGCGCCACCGCGAGGAGCGTCCCGATCTTGGCGAACTCCGATACCTGGAACTGCACCGGCCCGAGCCGGAGCCAGGAGCGGGCTCCGTTGACCTCGTAGCCGGCGAAGAGCGCGAAGACCAGCAACGCCAGCGTCAGCCCGTAAAAGGGGTAGGCGATGGTCTGGTAGAACCGCACCGGCAGCAGCAGCGCGCCGCCGATGCCGACGGCGCAGAGCAGTCCCCAGATCAGCTGGCGATTGAAGTTGAAGCGCACGCTGTCCAGCAGATACTCCTGCGCCCCGCCGCGCGTCGAACTATAGATCGCCACGAGCCCCACGCAGACCAGTCCGATCCACGTGAGCATGAGCGAGATATCGAAATTGCGGTACCAGGCGCGCATGTCAGAGGTCTTCGCTGTGCAGGTCGTTGACCAGGCGCTGCATCAGCCAGCGCCGGCCGGGCGAGGGCGTCACGCGACCCTTGAGGTAGTGCTCCGCCATCAGGCTCGCGATGGGGCCGGCCTGGGTGGCGCCGGCGCCGGCGTTTTCGACGATCACGGCGATGGCGATCTTCGGGGCGTCGAACGGGGCGAACATGATGAAGAGGGAGTGCGACTTCTGGTCGCCCGGCGCCTGCGCCGTGCCGGTTTTGCCGGCGCTGGAGATCCCCGGGATCTTGAAATAAAGCCCCGACCCGATCTCCATCAACTGGTGCATGCTGTTCCGAACGATATCAAAATAGGCGCTGTCCACCGGGACGCGATGGGTCGGTTCGAGCGGCGGCACGATGGTGCTGTCGGTTTCCGGATGATGGAGGTAGCGCACCAGATGCGGAACCGGCACGGTGCCGCGCGTCGCGAGGGTCGCGGCGTACCGGGCCAGTTGCATCGCCGTGACGCCCATGTCGCCCTGGCCGATGCCGAGGTTCATCGAGTACCCGACCGTCCATCCGCGGGGATACACCCGGTTGTAGTAGGCGGAGTCCGGGATGAGCCCGACCGTCTGCTCGGCGATGTCGGAGGGCACGAGGGTGCCGAAGCCGAATTCGTTGGCGTACCGGCGGAACGTGTTGACGTCGGCGCGGCGCATCATCTCGAAAAAGAACGTATTGCACGACTTCAGGATGGCGGTGCTCACATCCACATAGCCGTGCACGCCGAGGCACTTGAACCGGAGGCCGCGCCCGATCGGGTGTCCGCCGGCGCAATACACCTTCTGGTCGGGCGTGATCAGCCCCTCCTGCAGGGCCATGAGCGCCATGAACGGCTTCCAGGTGGACCCCGGCGGCATCATGCTCATCGTGGCCCGGTTGAAGAGCGGCGTCGATTCGCTGGCGGTGAGCCCCTGCCACTCGGCGGCGCTCATGGACCGGGCGAAGACGTCGGGGTCGAGGTCGGGCATGCTGACCATGGAGAGGATCTCGCCGTTGTTCGGGTCGAGCGCGACGACCGCGCCGCGTTTGTTCACGAAGAGCGATTCGGCGAAGGCCTGAAGCCGGCTGTCGAGGGCCAGGTGGAGGTCGTACCCGCTCGTCGGATGGAGATCGGCCGCGCCCTCCCGGAAGCCGCCGACTTCCAGGCCGTGGACGTTGACCAGCTTGAGTTCGCTCCCCAGATCGCCGCGCAGCATGGGCTCGTAGCTCTTTTCCAGCCCCGATTTACCGATGAGGTCGCCCTGGCGGTAGTCGCTGTTGATTCGGCGCTCGAGTTCGGTGCGGGTGATTTCGCGGGTATAGCCGAGGACGTGCGTTGCGTGCGCCGGCGTGAGGTAGCGGCGTTTCTGCTCTTCGTCGTACCAGACTCCCGGCAGCCGGTGCGCATTTTCCTGGAGCCGGCTGAAGACTTCGAAGGGCACCTCACGGAAGGCCGGGCTCGGGCGGAAGGCGCTCCAGGCGCGGGCCTCGCGGAGCCTGTTCTGGACGGTGGAATCCGGCACGCCGAGCAGCTCGGCGAGCAGACCGATCTGGGATTCGTCGAAGAAACGGGGCGTGATCGTGATGGTGTAGGTGAATTCGTTATCCACCATCAGCAGTCCGTTCCGGTCCATGATTGCGCCGCGCGCCGGGATCACCCGCTTTTCGCGCACCGCGATGCTCTGCGTCTCGCCGGAATAGGCGTTGGCATCGACCAGCTGGAGCTGCGCCAGACGGATGCCGAGCACGAGCAGCATGAGCAGCATGCTGCCCACGATGATGCGCACGCGAAGGCGATGTTCTTCCATAGGACCAGGCGGAAGGGGTAGGAGCCGCTTAGCGGCCGGCGACGTGTATCGCTATTCGAATACCGCACGAACCGAAAAAGGTGCCTCAGCACATCCTTTTCTTTTTGCATGGCGCGCGAGGCGGACGGGGAATATTTTGGCGATCCCGGAGGTCGATTAAACAGGCGTTGGCGACACGAGACGCCGGACCGGGACGCCTCCGGACGCTGTAGCCCCGGCGCCGGGCGCCGGCGCCTCCTGCATGGTCATCCGGAGCGGTTGCGGTGCACTACCTTTGCCCGGCCGGCGGCACGTTTATTGCAAAAATGGGGAACGTCCTCGATGCAACCTCCGTCATGTGATCATGTACTACGTGCAAACGCGTTGAATCCGCGGGATGAACGTTTTTGCCGCTCCAGGTTTATCGATTAAGGCTCAGGCCCGGGTTTGCCCGGAGCCTCAAAGGCTTCAGGCTCAAGGCCAACCATCCTTGAACCTAACACCCTGAACCTGGAGCCTATAAGCCCGTTGGGCGGTGCGCATGGCCGTGGGCAGCCGCGCCTTCCTGTACATCGGCGCTCCGGTTCGAGGTTGCATGTTAGGTATTTGCCGGAGCTCATCGGTATTATCATCACACCGGACCCGCCGCAACCGGCGTCCGTCAGCCTCAACGGGTTATCGAAGCACCTGATACCATCATCGACGCTCTCGCAGCCAATTGACCTGGAAATCATGCGCACACGTGGTCGTTTGTCCGTTTTTGCCGTTCTACTGATCGGTCTGAGCCTGCTCGCCATGCCGGCCGAGGGCCAATATTTTGGCAAAAACAAGGTTCAGTACGACAAATTCAAGTTCAAGGTCTTCGAGACCGAGCACTTCGAAATCTATTTCTACGACGAGACCGAAGAGGCCATCCGCGATGTCGCGATGATGGCTGAACGCTGGTATCAGCGCCATTCGCGGACGTTCCTGCGCGAGTTCCACGAAAAGAAGCCGCTGATTTTCTACGCCAACGACGCGGATTTCCATCAGACCAACGCCATCGGCGGCCAGCTCGGCGAGGGCACGGGCGGCGTCACCGAATCGCTCAAGGAACGCGTCGTGATGCCCTTGACGGGTATCTACAGCGAGACGGACCACGTGCTCGGCCATGAGCTCGTCCACTCCTTCCAGTACGACATCGGGCTCTCCTCGACCGACAGCACCCGCTTCGCGCTCGGCGTCTTTCCGCTCTGGATCATCGAGGGCACGGCGGAATATCTTTCCGTCGGACGCGAGGATTCGCACACCGCCATGTGGCTACGCGATGCGGCGATGAACGACGACCTGCCCACCGCCGACCAGCTGACCCGCGAGCCGCATAAATATTTCCCCTACCGCTACGGGCAGGCCTACATGGCCTACATCGGCGGCAAATACGGCGACACGGCCGTGACCAGCCTCTTCAAGCTTGGCGGCCGCGCGGGGCTCGACTCGGCCTTTGTCTATGCCCTCGGCATCCAGGCCGACTCGCTGTCCAAGGAATGGATCCAGGCCGTCAAGGACACCTATCTGCCGCTGGTGGCGGACCGCACGCCGGCGGATTCGGCGGGCCGGCGCGTTCTCGACAAGGATGGCGACGGCGGCCGCATCAACCTCGCGCCCACGGCCAGCCCGGACGGACGCTATGTCGCCTTCATCTCCGAGCGCGACCTGTTCAACATCAACCTCTTTATCGCGAACGCGGAAACGGGGGAAGTCATCCAGCGGCTGAAGAACGGCCCGTATGACTCGCACTTCGACAACATCCGCTTCATCAGCTCGGCCGGCTCCTGGTCGCCCGACGGCAAGAAGTTCGCCTTCATCGTCTTCGCCGAGGGCGATAACCAGATCCAGATCCTCGACATCGATTCCGGCAAGGTCGAACGCCGGATCACGGTGGCGAACGTAGGCGCCATGCAGAACACCGCCTGGTCGCCGGACGGCACCACCATCGCGTTCTCCGGCATCCAGGGCGGCATCAGCGACCTCTACCTGCTCGACCTCGAGACCACCTCCGTGCGGCAGCTCACCGACGACCGGTTCGCGGACATGCAGCCGACATGGTCGCCGGACGGCGCCAAAATCGCCTTCATCACCGACCGCGGCGAGGGCGGCACCGACTTCGAGACGCTCTCCTACGGCAAGATGCGGATCGGGATGGTCGACGTCGAGTCCGGCGAGATCGATACGATCGTGCCGTTCAAGAACGCGCTGCACCACAACCCGCAGTTTTCGCCGGACGGCCAGAGCCTCTTCTTCATCTCGGATCAGGACGGTTTCAAGGACATCTACCGCTACCATCTGCGGACGGGCGACACGTTCCGGATCACGCATCTGCAGACCGGGGTGAGCGGCATCACGGCGCTCTCGCCGGCCATGTCGGTCGCGGCCCAAAGCGGCCGGATGATGTTCACCGTCTTCACCGATGGCGAATATCCCGTCTATGCGCTGGAAGCGTCGGAGACGGTAGGCGTGCCGGTGCAGCCGCTGATGGCGATCAGCGAAAATCCGGAATATTCAGATCAGGTGATCACCAGCCTCGACGGCGAAACCTCGTACCCGATCGCCGGCATCCTGCCGCCACAGCGCGGCGTCGATGAAGGCCTCGTCGGCAGCTACCTGAGCGATCCGACGACGGGGCTGCCGTTGAATCCGGAATACGACGTGAAGGATTACGGGGCACGGCTGCGGCTCGACTTCGTCGCGCCCCCGTCCGTCGGCGTAGCGGTGGGCGGACCGTTCGGCGGCGGCGTCGCCGGCGGCGTCGGGTTCTTCTTCAGCGACATGCTGGGCAACCACAACCTGACGGTCGTCGCCCAGGCCAACGGCACGTTCAAGGACATCGGCGGCCAGGTCTCGTACCTGAACCAGAAGAACCGCTTCAATTACGGCGCCGCCGCCGGCCACATCCCGCTGCTCTTCGGCTACATCCAGCAGGGCTTCGACCCGATCTACGACGGCAGCGGCAACATCGTGGGCGGCGTTCCGACGTACGACCAGGTACTGCAGCGCATCTTTATCGACCAGGTCGACCTCCTCGGCAACTACCCCCTCTCGACGACGCGGCGTTTTGAACTCAGCGGCGGCTTCACCCGGTATGCCGAAGACATCGAAATCCGCCGCTACGTCGCTACGGCGGGCGGTCTGGTGCAGGGCGAGCGGATCCAGCTCAACGACCAGGAGAGCGATCCGGTGTATTTCTTCCAGAGCGGCGCCGCGTTCGTCGGCGACAACTCGTCGTTCGGGTTTACGTCGCCGGTGCGCGGCGGTCGGTTCCGTTTCTCGGTATCGCCCAACCTCGGCAGCGACAACTACGTGCGCGTCATGGGCGACTTCCGGCGCTACTTCCTCGCCAAGCCGTTCACGTTCGCCGTCCGCGGGCTCCATATCGGCAACTACGGCGCCAACGAGAGCACGCAGACCGGGACGGGCACCCTGAACTCGAGCATCTTCACGCGGCAGTATCTGGGGTATCCGAACTACATCGGCTTCGTTCGCGGCTACAACTTCAACAACTTCGAACCCGACGAGTGCACGCCGGAACTGCAGACGACGCGCAACGGCGATGTCTCGATCACGGGCAACTGTGGCGAGACGAGCCGGCTCTTCGGAACGCGCATCGCGCTCGCCAGCGCGGAGCTGCGTACGCCGTTGCTGGGGGCCAGCGACTTCGGCCTGATCAATTTCCCGTATTTGCCGACGGAGATCACCCTTTTCGCCGACGCCGGCCTCGCGTGGAACAGCACCGACCGGTTCTTCGACCTGCTCCAGTGGTCGGAAGGCCGCTCCACCGAAACCTTCCTCATCACCGACGACCAGGGCAATCAGCAACAGCTGGACGCGACCGTTTCGCGCCGCGTGCCGGTATTCAGCGCCGGCGTTTCGAGCCGCTTCAACCTGTTCGGGTATATCGTGCTCGAAATCTTCTACGCTTACCCCTTCCAGCGTCCGGAGAAAGGCGCCCACTTCGGGTTCCAGTTGATCCCGGGCTGGTAGTCAAGACAGGGTAATCGTACACACGGAGCCGAACGTGTTTGCCCTGTAATTGAGAGGGCTCCAGTTGGTTTTTAGAGAAAAACCCTCGCGCAACTTTCGCGCGAGGGTTTTTTCGTATAGACTTATCCAGTGCATCCTTTCGGACGCGCACACCCCTACGCGCGCCGGATCCCGATGGCGCCGGCTCCCGAAGCGCGCCTACGTGCGGCCCCGATTCGACCATCTCCTTATCCTTACTAGATGTACGCCTTATTCCGTCCGCTTTTGTTTCGGATCGACCCGGAGGTCGCGCACCTGCTGGGCACCGGAGCGGCGCGTCTGGCGCAATCCATCAGTCCTTCGCTCGTCAAGCCGCTCTTCAACTTCGAGCATCCGATGCTGGAGCAGACGCTCTGGGGCCGAAGTTTTCCGAATCCGGTCGGGCTCGCCGCCGGCTTCGACAAAAACGCGCACCTGGTTCGTTTCTGGTCGAAGGTCGGATTCGGGTTCACGGAGGTCGGGTCGGTAAGCGCCCGCGCCTGCGAGGGCAACCCGCGTCCGCGCGCCTTCCGGCTGCCGGCGGACCGCGCCCTCATCAACCGGATGGGGCTGAACAACGACGGCGCGGAAGAGATCGCGCGCCGGCTCAAGAAGCTGCCGCTCGAATCCCTCCCTCCGCTGGGCATCAACATCGTCAAGACACACGATCCCGACATCCTGGGCAGCGGCGCGATCGTCGATTTCAGGCACAGCTTCCGGCTCCTCGCCAACCTGGCGCATTACATCGTCCTCAACATCTCGTGCCCCAACACGCGGGAGGGCAAGACGTTCGAGGACCCCGAATCGCTGCGGACGCTGCTGACGGCGATCATGGCGGACCGCGACGAGATGCGGCTCCGCATCCCCATCCTCGTCAAGCTGTCGCCTACCTTCTCGCGGCACGTCGTGTATGACAGCGCGATCGAGGAGACGATCGCCGTGGCGATCGAATGCGGCGTGGAGGGGCTCATCGCCAACAACACCGCGCCGGACCGCGATGGGCTGCGCACGGCGCCGGCGGAGCTGGAGCGCATCGGCGGCGGGGGCCTGAGCGGAGCGCCGCTCACGCCGCGGACCACGCGGCTCGTCCAGTACCTGTACCTCAAAACCGGCGGCAGCATCCCCATCATCGCCGTCGGCGGCATCGACTCGCCCGAAACCGCGTACGCGAACATCCGCGCCGGCGCCTCGCTCGTCCAGCTGTATACCGGACTCGTGTACCGGGGGCCCGGGGTGGTGAAAAAGATCAAACGGGGTCTGGTGCGCCTGCTGAAGCAGGACGGGTATGCCCACCTCCGCGACGCGATCGGCGTCGACAGCGCCATGCCGGCCAACCCGATCACCGAGGACGTCCTCGAAACCGTTGCCGCCTGAGCGGAACTCCTGCCGCCCGGATGAATTGCCTTTAGAAAGGCCCGGGTGTAGATTCATCTCTGGTTTTCGGCCATCCCGTTCCGGCGCACCCCTCGCTGCCGGAAGCGGTTTCGCGCCGGCCCGCTATCGACCAACGGAGACTCCTCTCATGTCTGCCATCGTTGAATTCGAAACGCTCTCGCAGCTATTCGACCGCGTTACCCGTTTTTATGCCGGTCAGAACCGCACGGCGCTGCGGTATATGGACCGAAAAACCAAGCAGTGGACCGACATCTCGTGGGAATCGCTCCACGAGATGGTGGAAGCGATGGCCGGCTATCTGCACAGCCGGGGCGTGCGCAAGGGCGATCGCGTGGCGATTCTGGCCGAAAACCGACCGGAATGGGCCATCATCGACATGGCGACGCATTACATCGGCGGCGTCAACGTATCGCTGTATACCTCGCTGCCGGCGTCGCAGGTGACCTATATCCTCAAGGACTCCGGCGCCACGATGTTTTTCGTGTCGACGGCCATCCAGCTGCGCAAGGCCGAGGAGGCGTTCGAGCACTGCCCGGACCTGGCCGAGGTCGTGACCATGAGCGACATGCGCGCGGATCATCCGCCCTATGTGCGCGGGTGGGACGCCGCGATGGCCGAAGGCAAGGCCTACTGGGCGACGCACAAAGAGGAGCTGGCCACCCTCCACGAGGCGGTTACGGCGGACGATCTGAGCGCGCTGATCTACACGAGCGGCACGACCGGCAACCCCAAGGGAGTGATGCTGACGCATCGCAACCTGTGCTCGAACGCGATGAGCGCCCTCAACCACGTGCCGTTCGGGCCCGACGACCACCACCTCTCGTTCCTCCCCCTGTGCCACTCGTTCGAGCGGACGGCCGGCTACACGGCCATCGTGGCCGCCGGCGCGAAGATCACCTATGCCGAGAGCATCGACTCGGTGAGCCGCAACCTGGGCGACGTGAAGCCGACGATCATGATCTCGGTGCCCCGGCTCTTCGAAAAGATGTACAACCTCATCGCGAAACAGGTCGAGGAAGGCTCTTCGCTCAAGAAAAAGATCTTCAACTGGTCCATCGCCGCCGGCAAGAAGGCCGCCGTCGCGCGCAATCAAAAGGGCCGGGTTGGCCCCATCCTCAAACTCCAGCAGGCGCTCGGGCACAAGCTCGTCTTTGCGCGCCTGCACGAAAAGCTCGGCGGCAACCTGCGCTTCGCCGTCTCCGGCGGCGCGGCGCTGCCGAAGGCGATCGGCGAATTCTTCATGGCCGCCGGCGTGAACATCATCGAAGGCTACGGCCTCACCGAAACGTCGCCCGTGCTGACGGCCAACCCGTACCGGGAGCCCCGCTACGGCACCGTCGGGCAGGTCATCCCCGATGTTACCGTGGGCATCCAGCGGATTGGCACCGGCGAAATCATCGGGCAGCTCTCCGGGCAGGACTACCCGTCCTCGCTGAGCACGGAAGAAGGCGAGATCGTGGCGAAAGGGCCCAACATCATGAAGGGCTACTGGAACAACCCCGAAGCCACGGCCGAAGCCATCGACGCGGACGGCTGGTACCACACGGGGGATGTCGGCAAATTCGTCGATGGCTACCTCATGATCACCGACCGCATCAAGCACATGATCGTGTCCGCCGGCGGCAAGAACATCTACCCCGGCCCCATCGAGGAACAGTTCAAGACCGATCCGCTGATCGATCAGGTGATGGTCATCGGCGAGGGCCGCGAATACCTGACGGCGCTGGTGGTGCCGGCGATCGACTACCTGAAGGCTTATGCCCGCGAGCAGGGCATCGCGTATGCGAACGAAGCCGAGCTGCTCGCCAACGAGGCCATCAAGAAACTCTACGTCGAGACCTTCAAAACCTACTCAAAAACGTCCGCGGCGCACGAAAAAATACGCGACTTCCGCTTCATCGCCGAGCCCTTTACCGTCGAAAACGGGATGATGACGCCGACGCTCAAGCTGAAACGCAAGGTCATCGAGACGGAGTTCAAAAGCACGATCGAGGAGATGTACGGCGTGTTCGCCTGACGCGCACACGGTTGCCGGCGGGTGATGACGGCCCCAAAAAGCCCCAAAACGCCGGCTCTCGACCCGCGTTCGCGCCGCTCTGCAAGTCGCTGAATCTTGACGAAACCCGCTGCGCATGAGTTAGTATCATGCGGACTTTACGGGGTGTGGCGCAGCCCGGTAGCGCGCTTCGTTCGGGACGAAGAGGTCGTGGGTTCGAATCCCGCCACCCCGACATCAAAAACGGCTTTCGCTTCAGTGCGGAAGCCGTTTCTGTTTCTGACAAACCGAGAGCTAGCCTCCCGCTTTCGCGAGAGCTGGCCTCCCGCTTTCGCGAGAGCTGGCCTCCCGCGTACGCGAGAGCTGCTACCCGCGGTTTTACGCCGCCACCTCAGCCTCGCGCGGCCGGCGGACCTGCCGCCAGGCCAGCACCCCGATGGCCCCGGCGCCGAGCATCGCCGCGATCGGGGACACGATCGAGCCCAGGATGGGGACGGTGCCCAGAAAGAGCAGGATCACCAGTCCGACGAGCGCGGCCAGATAGGGATGCCACGCCTCGTCCCGGCCCCGGATCACGCCGAGCACGTAGTCGCCCAGCCGGATACCGGAAACCAGATACCCCAGGAACCCCATCGCCGGCAGGATGAAAAGAAAGATGCCGAGTCCGATGGGAATGCCCACGACCGTACCGATCATCGCGGCCGCAAAAATCGGCAGCCCGACCCAGACGATCAGTGTGGCAACGAGCGTGGTCCCGAACGTATCCGTCAGCGCCGCGCCGGCGGTGCGGACACCCCTCGGCGCGATGGCCGCCGCCACCAGCCCGCAGGCGAGCACGGTGATGACGGACCCCATGGCGAACAGCAGGCCGAAGATCAGCAGCCCCCGGCCCAGGCGCGTCCCGGTATCGTGCAACACCTCGCCCTGGATCGTGGCCCCGTCGGCGCGCGTGAGCTCGGCGTTGACGAGGTGCACGTTGCCCGTCACCTCGCTCGCATCGTCGAGCATGGCCTCGCCCTGAACCACCACCAGTTCCCCGATGCGCGCTCCGGTCAGTTCCGCCGTTCCGTTCACCACGACCACCAGCTCCGCCTCGCCCGAGACCCGCGCGTTTCCTTCGATCACCAGGGCAACGGCTTCGCGTTCGCCGGCCGGCACGACCAGGTCGCCATTGACGCGAACGATGACCCCTTCATCCGCTTCCCAATCTTGCGCCCGGCTTGACGGCAAGACAAGCAGGCACAACGCGACGATCAACACCGACGACCGCCGCAAGCTATTGCGTGCGTGCAGACGTTTCATGATGCGTACCTCTACTCGGTTTGAACCGACCGCAAATATTCGATCAACTCATTGATGCGGCGATCCACGATTTCGCGACGGATGGGCGTTCCATCCTTTTCGCTCCAGATGTTGCCCCAGACCGGCATCTGACGGGTGCCGTGAGCGCCCACCTTGTCGTTGCCCTCGATCATGCTGTACAGTTCGTCGACCGGAAAATGGCCATTGTACTTTTCACGCAGCATGGTGAGCGGAGGCGCCGGCTTTTCGAGCAGGTTGGAGGCCGGCCCGTTGCCGCGTGCATCCGCCCCGTGGCAACTCGCGCAGTGGGCGGCGTACGTGTCCTGACCGCTGGCGAGGAAGTCGGTCCCCTTCGCGTCGAGCGCCTCCCGGCGGGCACATCCCGTAAAGGTCATCAACGCGATCGCGAGCCAGAGACCCGCATGAGGGAGGGATTGGGCAGGTTTCGATTTCATCGTTCCATGCTCCCCGGAGTCACGCCCTTGCCTCCGAACGGTCGGGGGCCCAGGCTCGAAATCCGGGATTCTGAGTTCCGTGTGGCGAGGAAACGTGTCATCCGACGCCGTGGGGACCGTGGCGCTCGCGATCAACGCAGTTCGATGATCTCTTTTACGCCGTCCTTGCGGACGATTTCGAGCGTCATCACGTGGCCATCCGTCGTCTCGTCGACATAAATCTCTTCCGGATGGAAGACCAGGTGATCCAGGTGCTCGACCATCACTTCGAGCAGATCGTCCCTGTCGTCGTACGTGATGCCTTCGAGCGGCAGCCACTGGGTTTCGGGCTGTGCGCCGATATCGTTGGAGAAGACCCGGATCTCGGCGTAATCCGTCCGTTCCTTGTGCATGTACGGTTTGGAAAGGCTATTGAAGTAGGATTTCCAGACGCGCTTTTCGAGTTTTTTGACCGACATGGGCGTACCTCATCAGGTCTTTTTTTCGAGCTGCCTGAACCGGCAGCCACGCTCTGAAATTGCGGCGCCGAACGTGCTGAAGTCGAGAGCGCCGACCCTACCGTTTGCTGCTATTCACCCTGAATCGGCTGTAGGGCGGGATATGACACGCCGGCCGGCGAAATGCCACACCCAGCCCGCCGCCAGCGGCACCGCGCTCATCGCCAGCACCACCCCCCAGCCGGCGAGCGTCGGGGGCTGCACCTGGAGCACGCGCGCCAGACCGGGCACGTACACGGCGGCGAGGGTGATCGCCGTGCAGAGCGCCAGCGCCGCCCAGACGTAACCATTCTCCGTCACTTCGTTGCGCAGCATGCGGGTGCCGATCTCGCGCATGTTGAAGACGTGCCACAGCTGCGAGAACGCCAGGGTAAGGAACGAGAGGGTGACGGCCTCGCGCTCGCTCAGATGCAGCGCCCGAAGCCCGATCTCGAGCGCGCCGATGACCGCCGCCGTAAACGCGACGCCATAAAAGGCGATCGCCTGCCAGTCGCGTCGGCCCAGCACCGGTTCGGCGGCATCCCGCGGCGGACGGCGCATGAGGTGCGCGGCGCCGGCGCCGAGGCCGAGCGCGAGCGCCGGAAAGACGTCGGTGACGAGGTTCAGGAACAGGATCTGGAGCGGAAGCACCGGCAGCGTGCCGCCGACCAGCGCGGCGAGGCCGACGACCATCACCTCGCTCACGTTGCACGAAAGCAGGTAGCGGACAAACTTGCGGATGTTCTCGAAGATGGCTCGGCCCTCTTCGATGGCCGCGACGATGGTCGAAAACGCGTCGTCTTTAAGGACCATGCCGGCGGCCTCCTGCGCCACCTGGGTGCCGCGCTTGCCCATCGCGATGCCGATGTCTGCTTTCTTCAACGCCGGCGCGTCGTTGACGCCGTCGCCGGTCATCGCCACGATCCGGCCGGCGCGCTGGTGCAGCTCGATCAGGTCGAGCTTCTGCTTCGGACTGACGCGGGCGAAGAGCCGCGCGTCGAGCATCCGCGCGCGGTCGGCAGGGTCCATCCCCTCCATCGCGGGCATGTCCGCCCCGTGGATCACTTCCGCGTCGGGGCCCGCCAGCCCCACCGCCGCGCCGATACCCTGGGCCGTGACCGGCTGATCGCCGGTGACCATCACGACCTCGATGCCGGCGTTCCGGCAGGCCTCCAGCGCTTCACGGACGTCGGTTCTGGGCGGATCGGCCAGCCCGAGGAGCCCCACCAGCACCAGATCCCGGTACGGCGCGTCGTCCCGGCTTCCCCCTTCCCGCTGCGCGACGGCCAGGATGCGAAAGCCGGCGGACGCCATCGCCTCGTTGCGCGCCTCCCAGCGCGCCCGCGCCGCGTCATCCATCGGCGACGGCCCCTCGTCCCCGAGGACCTGCGTTGATGCCGCCAGGACCGCCTCGGGCGCACCCTTCACGGCGACTCGGATGCGGCCGTCGCGCTCGTGAACCGTCGCCATCATTTTGACCTCCGGGTCAAAGGCTTCTTCCCGGACTTCCGGCCACTCCTCGACGAGGCGATCGCGCCGGATGCCGGCGCGCCGGCCGGCCTGGAGCAGCGCCACCTCGAGCGGATCGCCGGTGTGTTCGCCGGCGTCGCCCACAGAGGCGTTGTTGCACAGGACGCCGATCTCCAGCGCGACCCGCAGCGCGCCGGCCGGGCTCGTTCCCTCCTCGCGGTCGAGATCGATCTCGCCGGAGGCGAGCGCGATCCGCGTGAGCGTCATCCGGTTTTCGGTGAGGGTGCCCGTCTTGTCGGTGCAGATGACGCCGGTGGCGCCGAGGGTTTCGACGGACGAGAGCCGGTTGACGAGCGCATTCCGGCGCGCCATCCGGCGCAGCCCCCGGGCGAGCGCGATCGTCGCCACGACGGGCAGGCCTTCGGGGATGGCGGCGACGGCCAGGGCGAGGCCGGTCTCGATCATCAGCAACAGCGGCTTGCCCATCACGATGCCGGCCGCCGTCACGAAAACCGTGATGCCGAGGGTAACCCAGATGAGCTTGCGCGCCAGCAGCGCCAGCCTCTTTTCCAGCGGCGTGGCCTCCTCCTCCGCCTCCGCAACCAGCTGCGTGATGACGCCGAGTTCAGTGTCCATCCCTGTCGCCGTCACGACGGCCAGCCCCGAGCCCCGGGTGATGGAGGTGCCTTTGTAGAGCATGGATCGACGCTCCGCGAGCGGTGCGCCGGCGTCCACCGCCGCGGGCGCCTTGCCGACCGGCACGCTCTCGCCTGTCAGCGCCGACTCATCGGCCTGGAGCTTGGACGCTTCCACGATCCGCAGGTCGGCCGTCACCACGTCGCCGCCTTCCAGCAGGACCAGATCGCCCGGAACGAGCTCGTCCGCCGGCACATTCGCGGTGTGCCCCTCGCGACGGACGCGGGTCGTGACCATGCCGAGCGCGAACAGCGCCTCCATCGAGCGGACAGCGCGCAACTCGGTAAAGAATCCGATGGCGGTATTGAGCGCGATCACGACCACCACCGCGCCGCCCTCCAGCACCTCGCCAAACGCGTAGGCCACCACCGCCGCCACCGCCAGCAGCCCGACGATCAGGCTCTTGAACTGGTCTACCAGAATGGCCCACCCTCGCCGCTTCTTGTGGGCGGTCAGGCGATTCGGCCCATGCGTCGCCAGCCGCGCCGCGGCCTCGGTGTCGGAGAGTCCCTGCGCAGCATCCACCCCCAATGCCTGCACGACCGCCTCGGCCGGCGACGCCCAGGGCGTCTCGGGCTGCGGAACGGGGGAAGACGATCGATCGGACACGACGGGCGGAGGTTCTACGTGGGCAGGGAGCGGGTTTCCGGGGCGGGGAAACGCCCGTGCGGGCAGCGCCGGGGCGCCGGCTTCAAATCAGACTCTCCAGCTCTTCATACCGATCCGCGACGGTGGCGACGAGCGCCTCGCGGAGGGTCTTTTGGCTTTCGGGCCGGCGGGCGAGCTTACGGAGCCGCCGGGCGAGTTCCTCGTCGTGCAAGACGTCCTTCGTCCACCGATCAAAATCGCCCCGATGGAGGTGATAGTCCAGCGTGCCGAAGGGTACGTGTTGCACCGCCTCCCGAAACTCCCACAGGTTCGACGCCACCCTCGGACCACGATACGAACCCGGCGCCGAGAAGTAAAACCGCTTGGCCTCCGGCAGCGGGGCGCGCAGGTATTTCTGAAGATGCCGGACATGCGGCACGATGCGACGCATGCGTTTGAAGGAGACGATCTCCGCACGCGGCATGCCGCCGCCTTCCGCGCCGGACAGCAGGTACGCCTGGCCGACCGGCAGCGTGGCGAGCTGGCCGGCCACGTCGTCGATGCCGGCCGCCGTGAGCCGTTCTTCCAGTACGCCGAGTTCCTCCGGGAGCATGGTGCGGGTCAACAGCCAGTTGTCGATCGCGTCGAGGACGGCGGGCTCGACCTGGCTGGGGCGGAAACCGACGAGCCCGAAGCCGCCGGCCTGCATGCCCTGGCACATGGGGCCCGACAGGGATCCACCTCCGGAGGGGCAGAAGTTGTGGATCTCGTCGATCAGAAACCAGTGCGGCCGGCCGCGACGCGCGCGCAGCGCGAGCAGCGCCGGCATGAGGCTGGACACATACGCGGCGCGCTCCTCGATGCCGTAGGCGGAGAGGTCCAGAATCAGACTGACGTTGGAGTACGTCGACAGCGTCACGAGATCCTCCACCGGCGGCAGCGCGCTGCCGGCGCCGCCGAGCGCCAGGGTATGCGGGAAGGCGCGCAACCCGCGGTAGTCGCCTTCGGGGTCGATCACGCAGACCTGGTACCCGAGGCGCAGCAGTTCCTCCGTCAGCAGGCCGGCGAGCCACGACTTGCCGCTGGCGCTCGACCCCACGATGCCGAGGTTGAAATCCAGCAGCTGGAACGGGTCGAGGTGCACCGGTTGATCCGACAGGCTGTGCCCGAGGAGAAGGCGCCGGTCGCGGCGTAGCGCGTGCGGGGGAAACGACCCGTCGAGCAGGAAGTCGATGACCGCCCGCACCGCTTCCCCATCCCGATAGGGCAATACGATGTCGGCGATCTGCTTGATCTCGGGTGTCGCATTGTCGACGGCAATGGCCATCTCGGCCACCTCAAACAGGCTACGGTCGTTCTCGGCGTCGCCGCAGGCGAGGACGTTGCGGATCGAGTAGCCGAGTTCGTGCAGCGCCGTCAGCAACCCGGTGCCTTTCGTGGCGCCGGGCGGCAGAATCATGACGGCGCCCTTGTTGTATTCGACGGTCGCGGCGCCGCCTGTCTCGCGCAGCACATCCAGCACGACCCGGTCGTGGGGCGTCCAGGTGGCGACGATGGCCATGCCCCGCTCGATGGGGATGCCCCGGGCCTCGAGCCGCTGTATCAGCGCCGGCTCGACACGCCCGAACGGCATCAACACCGAGTCGTTGCGCGGGAAATAGATCGCCGCCCCATCCTCCGCGACGATCGCTTCAAACAGTTCCGCGAAGGGTCCGTTTTCGGCGAACGTCTCCAGGCGCCGGCCCGTGACGAGCACCAGCGCGATGCCGGCCCGGCGGGCCCGGCGCAGCTGGCCCCAGGTTTCCCGGGAGACGACACCGTCCTCCGCCAGCGTGCCGTCGAGGTCGCATGCGAGTACGTGTAGATGCATGGGGATGGCCTCCGGGCGAGCCGGAGGCGGTTAAAGGTTTAGAGGTTCGCAGGCGCCCGCACATCCCCTCGAACCTTGAACCTCAGACCTGGAACGGCGAACCCGGAACGGGATCGCCTACCGTTCCCAGGTCACCCGAATCGTATGCATGCCGTCGCCGAACTTGAAGGTGAGGTGGCCTTCGTAGGCGCGTTCGAGCGCCGTGCCGATGCGGCGGGCGAGATGGATGCCGGTGGTTTCGATGAGGACGCGATCGGGCGCGTCTTCGATGCGCATGACGCGTTCGAGCGGATGTTCGCCCTTTTCGTTCTCCTCGATATGGTCGATGAGGCCGCGGATTTCGTCGCGGTGTGCCGCGAAAAACGGCCCCTGCAGTTCGACGAACCCGGCAGGATAGTTATCCGCGATGCGCTGGCAGGCGGGGCAAGTGATGACATTGCCGCCCGCCGGCGACGACGACCACGTCCAGCGCCCACCCTGATACACGGCACCGCAGGTGCCGCAGGATGTCGGCTCCGGCCACTTCTTTCGTTCGAGGTACACATCGTGGCGCTCATCCTTGAAGCGTTCGCGTTGGCCCACCGTGCCTTTTCGACGGGTATCTTTCATAGCGTGTTCCATCGTATTCACCCAGGTCAGTGCAAACCGGCGCGCCGGATCTCCGACGCGCCCTGGTTAAGGGTACGAGCGCCCACCCTGATCGGCATACGGTCCGAAACCGAACTCCCTGCGGGATGCGCACCGGACGCCGTGTGAGGGAAAGGCCGACGGCCGGGGTCAAGGCGTATCCATAAATCGCTCGAGCGTCGCGTCGTGGCCGTAGCGATCCTCCCGGAAGTGAAGCACGCCTTCGCCGTCGACCCAGGCGGTGAGATACACGACACGCAGGGGGATCGGCCGGCGCAGCGCGATCGGCGTCTCGACCCACGCGGCGATGGTCGACGCGATGCGGGCCGGCGTCCACGTGCTGTCGCCGGCGAGCACGTACGCCGCCAGGTCCATCGGATTGCCGAGACGCACGCAGCCATGACTGAAGGTGCAGCGTTCCGACCCGAAGAGCCGGCGCTCCGGCGTGTCGTGCAATCCGATGTCGAACGGATTGGAAACGGTGAACTTGACGCGGCCCAGCGGATTGGTTGGTCCCGGATCCTGACGGATCGTGCCGGATGGCAGAATCTGCATGTGATGGCGCGTCAGGTACGTGGAATCGAGCTGCGCGGCCGGCAGGATTTCTTTTTCCGCGATGCTGACCGGCGCGTACCAGTACGGGGCCAGCGTGACGCCGGTCAGGACGGCGTCGAACACGGGCGTATGCGTGTCGGCCGCCCCCACGATCACCGGCATCGACAGCACGGAACGCCCATCCTCCACGACATCGAGCCGGCATCCGGCAATATTGACGACGATCGAGACGCTGTCCGACGCCGGCATCCAGCGGAGCCGCTCCATGTTGAGCGCGACCTGGTGCAGCCGGCCGTGGGCGGTCACGTTCAGGGCATTCCGGGTCGCTTGCCCGACGACGGCGTCGGGGACGAGCCCATGCCGGCTCTGAAAGCGCCGCACGGCGAGCGCCAGCGTCGAATCGTAGACGTTCGATCCGTTCGATCCCCCCGGCAGATCGCCCATGACGGCCAGCTGCTGGCGGAGGACGGCGACCTCCGGTCGCGCATCGCCCGGTTCGAGCGGCGCCCCGTCCGGCAACGCCGGCCAGCCGCCTTCCCGATCGATGCGCGCGAGCCGCGCCAGGGCCTGTTTTAGCCGCCGATACGCCATATCGCGTGGCGCAGCCCGCTCCACAAACGTCCTGACGCGGTGATACCGCACCGCTTCGTCGAGCGCCTCGGGCAGGTCGGACACGTCTTCCCGGAGCCGCCATCCCGGATGCAACAGTCCCGGCGCCACGACGCCTCGCCTGAGCATCGCGCCGTAGCGCAGCAGCGCGGCCGTCAGGCCGACATCGAACCGGGCCGCCCAGGCCGGCGACAGCGGGGCGATGTCGGTGAGCACGCGCGTACGCACCAGTTCGTCGAAGCCGATGCGGGTCGGCACGATGCCTTCCTCGCCGGCCGCCGCCAGCAGGGCCAGGGCCGAGTCGGCCAGGGCCGTCGGGAGGCCGTCGACCGTCCAGGCCGGCACAAACCCGCGCAGCGCATAAACGCGGCCGGCTTCGGCCTCGCTCGCCACAACCAACCTGATATCCTCCATCGACTGCGCGCGGGCGACACCTGCTGGCCCCCCGGCTCCCCCGATAAGGAGGCCGGCGCACAGGACGATCGGTTTCCACAGGCCGGACATGGTGTGAGCGATAACAACATGGAAAAAAGAGCCTGCCGCACGCCGGTTCTGTCGCGCCAGCGGGCCGCAGGAAACAGGGTACGGAGCCGGATGGAAAGCGTCCGGCCGTCCGCTCCCGGTTCATCCGTCGGGCGCGCCGCAGGCGCCGCGTAATCTCTTCCCCCGCACAGGCCTCCGGGGCAGCCTGTAAGGTTATGTCCGCAGGACAGAGCCGGCTCTGCCCTGTATCGCCGCCAGCGGGGCCCGCCTAGATTGGGCGTAGCGTGGTCTCGCCATGCCGTTCCGACGCCGCGATTTCCGGGTAAAACCATGATCGATCGCATCTTCGACGCCCTCCTGCCCCATCTTCGCCGCCTCATCCGGCGCCCGCTGCCGGTGATCGTGGTATGCCTGTTCATCACGGCCGCCGGCCTGTGGGCCACGCTGCAGCTGCGCATCGACAACGACTTCTCCAACCTGATACCGCCCGACTACCCCAGCGTGCAGGCGCTCGAAAAATTGCGCGCGACGGTCGGCGGTGAAAGCGAAGCCGCCGTCATCATCGACAGCCCCTCATTCGAGGCCAACAAACGCTTCGCCGAGGCGCTGATCCCGCGCGCGCTGGCGCTGACGGGAGCGAAGCGTACCGAGCCCTATTTCACGAGCGTCGACTACCGCCGCGACGTGGATTTCCTCAAACACAATCTGCTCTACTTCGCCACCGAGGCCGAACTCGATTCGCTGGAAAGGTATCTGGACGATCTCATCGAGGAGGCGCGGCTGGAAGCGAACCCGTTCTATTTCGATCTGGAGGACGAAGAGCCGGCCACCGACTCGCTCGCCGAGAGCCTGCGGGCCAGCTACGACGACCTGGTCGGGAAGGAGTACCCGATCAGCAGCGACTCCACCGTCCTCGTGCTCCGGTTCTATCCGAGCGGCGTCCAATCCGACCTGGGCTTTATCGAAGACGCCTACGACGATCTGCAGGCGCTCGTCGATTCCATGCGGCCGGCCGATTATCACCCGGAGATGGAGGTGGTCCTCGCCGGCCGGCTGCTGCGCACCCTGATCGAGATCCAGACAATCACGGACGACGTCACGTCGTCCTTCGGGTCGGGCGTGGTCCTGCTGCTGGTGCTGGTGGTGGCCTACTTCTTCTACAAGAACTACCAGGTGCGCGCGGGCCGGCGGTTTTCGATGCGCCTGATCTTCGCCGAGCTTGCCCGCACGCCGGTGACGGCGCTGCTGCTCGGCGTGCCTCTGCTGCTGAGCGAGGCCTGGACCTTCGGCGTGGCCTATCTCGCGTACGGCAGCCTCAACGTCATGACGTCGACGCTGGGCCTCGTGCTGTTCGGGCTCGGGATCGACTTCGGCATCCACTTCTACGCCCGGTACGCCGAGGAACGCGGCGTGGGCCGCGGCGTGGGCGAGGCGATCGAGATGACCTTCATGACGACCGGCAAAGCCATCGCCGTGGTAGCCATCACGACGGCTGCGGCCTTTTATATCCTCATGATCGCCGATTTCCGGGGATTCAGCGAATTCGGTTTCATCGCCGGCACCGGTATCCTGTTCGGGCTTTTTTCGATGCTGGTGATGCTGCCCGCGATGCTCGTTTTCGCCGAGCGACGCGGTCTGTTGCGCCTCGAGATCCACCCCACCGAAAACCGACAGACGCCCGCCCCCGTCCACGCCACCCACCCACCCCGCGCCTATCGGTTCGTGCTGGCCGGGTTTATCCTGGCCACGGCCTGGTCGATCGCGATGTTGCCCCGGGTCTCGTTCGAATACGACTTCGGGGCGCTCGAACCGGTGTACGAACGTTACAACGCCCTGCAGCGCCGGGCGAAGGACGTCTACTCCACCCGCGGCCAGCGTAACGCCGCGTACGTGATGGTCGATCATCCGAACGAGGCGCTGGCCGTGGCCGGCGTGCTGCGCGAGCGCGCGGCGGCCGACACCGTCTCGCCCACCATTCGGTCCGTCGAAACCCTGCAGGACCGTTTTCCGATGCAGCCGGCGACGCAGGCCGCGAAACTGGCGCGGATCGCGCACATCCGCAACCTGCTGGGCGACCCGTTTCTGGCCTCGTCGGACTCCGACTACCTCGCGCTCCTGGTCGACGCCGCCGGCACGACCGCCCCGATCCGCGACGACGAGATTCCCGATTTCATCCGGCGCCCCTTCACATCCAAACAGGGCGAGCTGGGCACGCTGGTCATCGTCTATCCCATCGGCAGCCTGGCCGACGGTCGCCGATCCATGCAGTTCGCGGACGATGTCGGCGTGGTCAGGACGCCTGATGGGCGGACGTATCACGCCGGCTCGACCTCGATCGTGGCGTCGGACATGCTGCGGCTCATGCAGGATGAGTCTCCCGTGATGATCGGCCTGACCGTGCTCCTCATCGTGCTATTCAAGATCATCATCCTGCGCCGGCTGCGCTGGGTCCTGCTCGCTCTCGTCCCGCTCGCATCCAGCTTCATGTGGATGTTCGGCATCATGGCGCTGTTCGATTTCAAGCTGAATTTCTACAATCTCGTCGTGCTCCCCACCGTGCTCGGCATCGGCGACGACAGCGGGATCCACATCGTCCACCGCTATCTGGAGGAAGGCCCGGGATCCATCCGCCGGGTGCTTCGGTCTACCGGCGAGCATATCACCATGAGCGCGATGACCACCATCGTCGGTTTTGGTGGGCTTCTGTTTTCGATGCATCCCGGCATGCGGTCGCTGGGCACGCTGGCCGTCCTGGGTATCAGCATGACCCTCATCGCCGCGCTCGCCTTTTTGCCGGCGCTCCTCACCTGGATGGAGAAACCGGCGCCCCGTCTATCCGTCGAAGCCCGGGAAGGTGTGCACGCGTTGACCGAGGATCCGTGACCCATGACCACAGACCGCCCTCCCCCAGACCTGGCCGAGTTGACCGATTTCCTGGCCGACCCGGCGTCGTATCCGCACGCGCCGGCCTCGGTGCGGATCGTGCAGACGCACATCTCGCTCGTCGCGATCGCACCCCGTACGTCTACAAGGTCAAAAAACCGGTGGATTTCGGGTTCCTCGACTTCACCACGCTCGATCGGCGCAAACACTTCTGTGAGGAGGAGGTGCGGATCAATCGCCGGCTCTGCGCGCGCATCTACCGAGGCGTCACGCCCCTGTCGCGCTGCGACGGGAAGCTGCGGTTCGGGGACGACGGGGAGATCGTGGACTATGCCGTGACGATGGAGGAACTCGACGCCAGGCATTTCCTGCACACCCTCCTGGAAGCCGGCGCGCTCAACCGCAGCCATATCGACCGGGTGGTGGATGCGCTCGTCGGCTTCTACCGATCCGATGCCGCGCGTGCCGACCTTTCCCGCTGGGGCACCGTCGAGGCGCTGCGCGTCAACACCGACGAGAACTTCGACCAGACCGCCGTCTACGCCGGCCGGCTGGTGCCCCGCGCCGCGTACGAGGCCATACAGGCCTACACCCGGCGGTTCTACGCCGAACGGGGCGACGTGCTGGAACGCCGGCGTGCCGAGGGACGCATCGTCGACGGCCACGGCGACCTGCGGCTCGAACACATCCACGCCGGCCCGGAAGGCCTGTGCATCTACGACGCCATCGAATTCAGCGAACGCCTCCGGGCGGTGGATGTCGCCAGCGACATCGGGTTCCTGGCGATGGACCTCGACTTCAACGGCCGGCACGATCTGGCGCGGTATGTCACGGATCGCATCGCGCACGCCCTGAACGACCCCGGACTCCGCGACGTGATCGATTTTTACACCTGTTACCGCGCCTACGTACGCGCCAAGGTGGAAAGCATGCGCAGCGAGGAGCCCGAGGTGCCGGAGTCTGAACGCGCCGCGAGCCGGGACCGGGCCCGGCGCTACTACCGGCTCGCGCTCCGGTACGCCACGCTCGGCGCGCGGCCGGTGACTGTCGTCGTGATGGGCCGTATCGGCGCCGGAAAGAGCACCCTGGCCGGGGGGCTGGGGGAGGCGCTGGCGGTCGAGGTCGTTTCCTCGGATCGCATCCGGAAAGAGGACGCCGGCGTACCGCTGTTCGAGCGCAGCGCACCCGACGTGCGTCAGTGGCTGTACGCGCCCGGACGCACCGAGGCGGTCTATGCCGCGCTCCGCGACCGGGCGGTGCGGCGGGCCGCCGAGGGGAAGAGCACGATCCTCGACGCCACCTACGGCCGGCAGGATGCGCGCCAGGCCTTGCGAGCGGCGCTCGACGCCGCCGGCGTGCCCTGCCTGTTCATCGAGGTCACCGCCTCCGATGCGGCCATCCGCGCGCGGCTCGCGCGGCGAAGCCGCGAGACCGGCGTGGTGTCGGACGCCCGCCTGGATGACTTCGAGACGCTCGCCGCGCGCTATGAAGCGCCGGCGGCCGGCGAATGCCCCCGGCTGGTTCGGGTGGAGGCGCGGGACGACACGGAGGAGACGCTGGCGCAAGCGCTGATGGCGATGGTGAAGGCTGCGTAGGTCGCGCGTTGACAGGGCATCGTGGGATTTGACCACACGCATCCATCGCGGCAAGGTGTCGGGGTACGGTTTATACCAGCGCATCCATCACGGCAAGGTGTCGGGTTACGGCTGTACCGAGCGCCTCCATCGCGGCAAGGTGTCGGGGTACGGTTTGTACCGAGCGCTTCCATCGCGGCAAGGTGTCGGGTTTGTACCGAGCGCTTCGACGCGGTGTCGGGTTACGTTTATACTGAGCGCATCTCATCACGGCAAGGTGTCGGGTTACGGTTTGTACCGACGCTTCCATCGCGGCAGGTCGGGTTACGGTCCCCCGGGGGACCTAACCCCATAACAAGGTTTTTGTCAAGGTAGCCCCAGATTTTTCTGGCGCTGTATCGTAATTTACCAGGGTATACTGCCCGGCGGCGTGCTCGCTCGCACGTCGAATTCAATAAAGGGCTGCACTGCAGGATCACGTTTGGTGTGTCCATCGACTCAGTTACGAGGCGTGGCAACTAAACCCCCATTCGGGCTTTGCGGACTGGTTCAGTCGTGGGAGCATCTGCCTCTGCCCAGATCTACGTCGGTGCGGCATGCTTGCTCCGTTCCCATTCCCGACCAGGAACGTCTACGGTTCAGTTAGACCGTCCGGGCTTCGGAGCAAGGGCCACGTCTCTTCTTTTGACTCGGCCTAAGAGTTCGCCCTTGAACCGGCCATTGAATGCTTTCCCTCTTCGTCCATACCTGATAGACAATCCGCGCCAGCTCCTTGGCTACCAACGTGCGCGCCAGCGCATCGGGTTTCTTTCGCTTCTTGCGCTGGTACCACGAGCGATTTCGGGGTAATACTGCATCGCACGGAGGCTCGCCGTAGCAAAGACCATCTTCAAATACCGATTGCCCTCGCGCGAGCGTTTGTGCCGCGGAACGCTCCGCCGAGTTATCGGCCCCGGGGACAAGTCGGCAGTAAGAAAAGAACTGTCGATCGCTCTCAAAAGCGCGCGATGTCATCCACTTCCAGACGGATGGCGTTGCTCTTTGCCGGATCCCAGAATGCGTAACAAGCGTTGTACCTTCATCAGGTACCAGGTGCGCCTGCAGCGAATGCTCCAGCTGCTTGATCTGCTGCTGCAAGAGCACGATCTGCTCCCTGGTGGCAACGCGCTGGAAGCTGCATCAGCTCAGGAGCGTCGTCCACCTGCTCGACATTCATCTTCTCTAGCAGACGATGGATCGAATTCTGCGCTGCGCCAGATCGCTCGACCAGCTTGAGCCGCGTGCGCAGCACGTCGCGCAGGGGTCTGAGCTCATCTGATATCATATGCGCCTTCCGGCGCAGATCGTTGCGAAGCAACTGAGCTAACATACGGGCGTCAGCGGAATCCGTTTTTACTTTCGCGCTCGTAATGCCTTTCACTTTGCCTGGCATGGGCCAGTGAAGCGCGTGAACGAGCAGCACGCAGGGCATCTTTCGCCCAGTACCATCCTGTCGTGGCTTCAACAACAATGTGGTGCTCGCCTTCTGGCGGCGCACAATCGGCGAAATAGTGACGCAAGACGTCGGGTTACGGTTTGTACCGAGCGCTTCCATCGCGGCAAGGTGTCGGGTTACGGTTTGTACCGAGCGCTTCTATCGCGGCAAGGTGTCGGGTTACGGTTTGTACCGAGCGCATTCATCACGGCAAGGTGTCGGGTTACGGTCCCTGGGGGGACCTAACCCGACCTACGGGGCTGGACCTTGAACATCGAACCTCAAACCTTGAACCTCAAACCTGAACCTTGAACCGCCGCCGGCCCAGCCGGCGGCGATGAAATCGTCTCGGATACACGCTTTGGCTCATGCAAATCTCGGAGCGAGGGGCTATCTTTGGTGCCGCTCAGTTTTGCTTGCTCTATGCTTATCCATAAAAAAGATACCGCGGTCGAGGACCTGATCGGGCTTCTTCGCGGCCGGCGTACGCTCGTATTGACGGGCGCCGGCTGCAGCACCGAATCGGGCATTCCCGACTATCGAGGCCCCCAGACCCGCCTCAAGGCGCGGAACCCCATCCAGTACCGCGCCTTCCTGTCGGACCCGCTCGCTCGCGCCCGTTATTGGGCCAGGAGTATGGCCGGCTGGCCGCACATCGCCTCCGCCCGGCCGCATTCCGGGCATCACGCGCTCGCCCGGCTCGAGGAGCACGGACGTATCACGGGCGTCATCACCCAGAACGTCGACCGGCTCCACCAGGCAGGCGGCACGCGTGAGGTCGTGGAACTGCACGGCGCGCTCGAAGAGGTGATCTGCCTCGAATGCGGCGACGTCACGCGCCGCGAAACGATGCAGCAGCGTCTGCTCGCCCTGAATCCGGAATGGGACGTCACGGCAACCGAAATCGCCCCGGACGGCGATGCGGAGATCGACTACAGCCGGTACATCCATTTCCATGTGCCGGCGTGCACCTGCTGTGGTGGTCCGCTGAAACCGAACGTCATCTTTTTTGGCGAAAACGTGCCCGGCGACCGCGTCGAGCGCGCGTGGCGGATGTACGACCAGTCGGATGCCCTCCTCGTCGTCGGGTCGTCGCTGGCGGTGTACTCGGGTTACCGGTTCGTGCTGCGCGCCTCGAAAGACACGTTGCCGATCGGCATCCTGAACCTGGGCGACTCCCGAGGCGACGCGCTCGCGCACTGTCTCGTGCGGGAATCCTTCGGCGCATCGATGCCGCGGATCGCGGAAGGCCTGCTGGCCTTTTAGCGCGTTTCGCAGTGACCAGGCCCTCCCATACCGCGCTTCGCGCCGGCCTGGCGCTGCTCATCGCCCTCACCGTAGCGCACTGCGGCCAACCCGAGGAGCCCATCCGCCGGTCGGAGCGGCGCTCGGAAACGCGTCCGCTCGAGGCCATGAAGCAGTCGGATTGCTTCACCTGCCACGGCATCACCGAAGCGGCCATCGGGCCGGCCTATGTCCGGATCGCACAGCGTTACGCCGGCGATGGGTCGGTCCGCGCGGGGCTCGTGAACAAGGTGATGGAGGGCGGCGGCGGCCTGTGGGGAGGCGCCCAGATGAGCCGGCATCCCTTCCTCAAGGAGCCCGACGTTGGGCGGATGGTCGACTGGATCCTGTCGACGCACGCCCGGGACTCCCTGCGCCAGGACGCGGCTTCGAGGCGCGCCGTGTCGCCCGTTGGCGACGCCGGCGGCGTCCGCCTGCGTCTTTTTCCGCTCGAAGACCCGGGGCGCTACCCCGACCTCGGCCGGCTCGATCACATGGAACCCCTGTTCACGGGGCGGCTGCCGGCCGCCCGCCTGGCCGGCGCGTCGCTGCCCGAGGCATCGGCCCGGCCGCTGCTCGCCGTGCTCGACGGCACGCTGGACATCCCCGAAAAAAACAGCTACTTCTTCCGGCTGCACGGGGCCACCTCGGGCCGGCTCATCGTCGATGGCGAAGGCGTGATCTCGCCGCTGGAGCAAGACCTCGAAACCCTGCTGCCGCTAGACGCCGGCGCCCATCGCTTCGCCATCCAGTGGCCCATCCGCTCCATCCGGGATAACATGGAGCTGGAGTGGATTCCACCGGACAGCCTGTATTATGGCGATGTGCCTGCGGGTGTTTTTCGCGCGCACTAGGGATTGCGAGGCGAAGCGTGTATCCTGTGGATGCACTCGATCAGCCTCAATGCCTATGACCTCGATCGCATCCCGCTGCCGGCTTGCAGGGCTCCTGCTCGCCCTGTTAGCAGGGCCTCGTTTCGCGGCGGCCCAGCCAGCCATCCAGGCCGCTGACGCCCTGATCGATCAATACGCGGCAGCCGGGCAGTTTCAGGGCGTCGCGCTCGTGGCGCAGGGCGATTCGATCCTGCTCGAAAAAGGGGTGGGCGAGGCCAACCGGGACTGGGGCATCCCGAACGGACGCGAGACCCGGTTTCGGGTCGGCTCAATCACCAAACAATTCACTGCCGCCATCATCCTGCAGTTCGTGGAAGACGGGCGCATCGTGCTGAATGCACCGATCCGGGCCTATCTGCCGGACTATCCGCTGCCGCAGGGCAATCTGGTCACGATCCATCACCTGCTAACGCACACCTCCGGCATCCCCAACTACACCGACAATCCGGATTTCGTGCGCATCATGCGTGACCCATACGCGCCGGATTCGTTTTACCAGATCTTCGCCGGCCTGCCGCTCGAATATGAACCGGGCAGCCGGTATAGCTACAGCAATTCGGGGTATTTTCTGCTGGGCGTGCTGATCGAGCACGTAGCCGGCCAGCCGTTCGAACGCGTGCTTCAAACGCGCCTTCTGAATCCGCTCGGTCTGCACGACACCGGATACGACCGCTACGACACCCTCAACCCGCACCGGGCAACCGGGTATGTCCGCTCGTTCGGGCAGTACGTCCCGGCGCCCTACATCGACACCAGCATCCCGTTCGCGGCCGGCATGATGTACGCCACGGCGCGCGACCTCCACCGCTGGACCCGCCTCCTGCATGCCGGCGCCCCATTTTCGTCGCCTTCCACCCTCGACCGGATGCTGACCCCTGCGCTCGACGACTATGCCTACGGTCTGGCCGTCGGCGCCGTGCCGGTCGGCAGCGACTCCGTCCGCGCGATCCGGCACAGCGGCGGCATTTTTGGCTTCTCGACCGGGCTCTGGTATGTACCCGGCGATTCCCTCACCATCGCCGTACTCGACAACGCCACCGGAAATGCCAACCGGCTTGCCGCCGATCTTCTGCAAGCCCTTTACGGCCAACCCGTAGAGCCACCCCGCCCGCTACTTGCCGACACCCTGGCCACCACCATCGAAATGCGCGGCGTCGACGCGGCGTCGGCGCTCTTCAATCGCCTGATGCGCAATCCAGACGATTGGGATATGGATGAGCAACGCATGAGTGTCCTCGCCCGCGCCTATGCGGACCGCAAGGAGCCCAAGACGGCCCTGAAACTCTTCGAATTCAACACCTTGGCCAATCCGGATTCGTGGCGCACATGGGACGATCTGGGCGAAGCGCAACTTCTCGCCGGTGATCGCGAACACGCCTCACAGTCGTACGCACGCGCCTACGAGCGAAACCCGAGAAGCATGTCCGTCAGCCTTGCGCTCGAACAATTGGGGATCGCCTTGCCGGTGGACTCCGTCCGGCTTTCGAAAGAACAACTTGAGCGATATGCGGGCACCTACCTGATCGAGGGGAATGCTGACGAACGGATGGTGCTTGTTCTGCGTGACAGCCGCCTCAAGATAGACTCTGGAATCGACCAAGACATTGCACTCTATGCCCTCACAGATACCCGTTTCCGTAGCTGGTTCTTTGACGCCAGCATGGACTTCGAAATCGACGATCGGGGGCGTCCGACCCGGCTCGGGTACACCCTCAGGGACCGTCCGACAATCTGGTATCGCCGCATAGAGTAATCGTTCGGCTCACGGCGCCGGCACCTGATGAACCGTTAGATAGACCGTCTCGCGCAGCACGGCGCCGGCTTCCGAGCGCAGCCAGAAACGGACGCGCACCTGGTCGACAGGCTGCTGGTCATCGTACAGCACGGTTACCGTCCGCCCATCCTCCGAACGCCGGATCCCCGTCACCTGAACGGTGTCGCGGCCGGTGGAGTCCGGGTTGGCTACCGACCAGTCCTCCGAGCCGTAGCGCTGCTGCCAGCTGTAGTTCCAACGCAGCACCTCGTAGTTCGCAACATCGACCGCGGCGGCGGCATCGACCGCGGTGTTGAAGGCGAGTTCGACGCCGGCGGATGTCGTGCGAGCACCCACCAGCAAGGCGCCGGCGCGGCCGTTATACCGGACCCGGTACAGCGCGCCGTATTTCGTGGCGAACCCGTCATCCCACCCCGTAAGCCCGGTCGTGTAGATCTGCCCATCGGCGGGGTTGGACCGCACGCGCTGCAGGCCGGTCTCGAACTGGAAGGGCAGCGGAACGACGGCGCCCTGCGTGAGATCGCCCACATCCTGGGGCATCACATGGTACAGCCAGCCTTTCCCGAAACTCGAGTGGATAAACCGGTTCCCGAGCGGTCCCCACGCCGCCGCGCTCCAGGTTCCGCCTCCCGGGGAGTTGTCCAGCTCCTGCGGCATCCACACCATCGGCTCGTCGAACGTCGCCGGCATCTCCATCTCATCCGGCCCCATGAAATACGGGTATTTCCCGGTGGGCGACGGTTTGCCGTCCGGGCTCCACTGGCTCGAATAGATGTTGGGCACGTAGCCGTAGTATCCGCCGGGTTTGATCTGATTGATCTTGTTGCCCGGCATCCAGTTGCCCTGGTTGTCGGACACATACACGCGTCCTTCGGGGGAGACCGTGACCCCGTTTGGGGTGCGGAAGCCCGTGGCGAGGGTCTCGGCGCGCCGGCCGTCCGGCGACACCTTCATCAGGTTGCCGGGACTGGCGTTGTCGGTGTACTGGCCGGCTTTGGAATAGTAAAAATTCCCTTCGGCGTCGGTCTGTAGCCCGAACGCGAACGAATGGAAGAAGCTCGACACGTCGTGATCGGCGTAGAAGCTCTCGTAGAAGTCGGTCTCTCCGTCGCCGTTGAGATCGTGCAGCCGCACGATGCGGTCGCGGGCGGTGACGTAGATCTGCCCGTCGACCACGCGGACGCCCATCGGCTCGTAGAGCCCGGTCGCGATGCGTTGCCAGCGGACCGTCTCCAGGCCGGCATCGAGGCCCGAGGCGATCCAGATGTCCCCGAGGTAGGTCGCCAGCACGAGCCGGCCGTCGGGGAAAAAGTCGAGCGCCGTCGGTCGAATCCAGGCGTTCCACGGGTTGGCATACGGCAGGCCGATCTCATCGACCGAATACGGGTAGTCATCCGCCAGCACGACCTTCTTTCCGGGCGCGTCGCGGTCGTCGTCGGTATAGGCCGCCGGCTCGTAGTGCGGCTGCCCCACGTCCAGCCGGCCGCTCGTCACCACCTGCTGATTCCACCGGGCCGTCCCGCCGTGGATCATGGACGCGAGATCGGGGAGCGGCGCCGTCCGGGCCGCGCGGGCCGTGCGGAGGAACGCCTCCCACGACCTGCCGGCGTAGCGGACGACGCGGATCCGTCGCGTGGTTTCACTGGCGGGCACGTGCAGCACGATCCGGCGCTGCGCATCCACTTCCCACCGGAACCCGTCGAGGTCGCCCGTAGCGAACGCGGCCACCAGCTGCCCGTCCGCGCCGCGGACCCGGGCCGCATGCCCCGCCGCTGCGCCGCTCGCACCCGCATCGGCCGCCCCGTCGAGCGCGACGACGCTCCCGCGCCAGGAGGAGGCGGGAGGAAGCTGGGCGACGTACAGCCGCTCGGCGCGATCGCCGGGACCGATGTCGAGCGTATGCGCCAGCAGCGTGAGGCCGTTCTCCCGGATCGCCTCGGGTCGTTCGAGGACGGAGCGGCCCATCGTTTCGTAGGCGATCAGCGTGTGGTCCTCAAACAGGTAGTGCCCGGTGTAGCGGAGCCGGTCGGCCGGCAGCGGCGCGCGCGGCGAGGTCGCGGCATCCAGCGCCTCGAACCCGCCTCGATAGCCCCAGCGCCAGGTTTCCAGGCCGGCGAACGCCTTGCCGGCCACGGCCGGCTTCCCTTCGCCCCGGTACTGATGAAACTTGGTCTGCGACAGATCCAGCGAGCCCGTCCAGGCCGCCACGACCTCCATCCGCAGCAGGTCGTAGCTGAGATGCACGTCGTGCCCGATAGCCACGGTGAGCGCATCGCTCGTGCGTCCCGCGAGCTGCGCGTAGAGCACGCGGCCGTAGTCGCCCGGATGCGCCTGCGCCCAGGTCTGCCCCCATTGCTGCAGCCCGAGCGCCGCGCCGGCTTCCGCCTCGGCGCCGGCGGCGCCAACGAGCGGCGTCCGCGGGAGGCCGTCGAGGTAGGCCTCGGTGACCGGGGCATAGCCGGGCGTGCTCGCCGTCGCCATGAAGGTTTCCCGGATATACTGGATAACATAGTAGCGTTCGGCCGGCGTGAGCCACGTCTGGCCGGCCATGGCGCCGCGCCCTTCGGTCACCGTCTTCCACATGCTGTAGGGATCGCTGCCGTATTTGAGCGCATCCCGGCCGAACGAGCGGGCGGTGGGCAACGTGGCGACGCCCCGCTCGCCATGGCAGGCCGCGCAGGCGCCCTGATAGATGGCCTCGCCGCGTTTCAGCGTGGCGTCGTTGAGGCTGCGCAGGAGGTCGGCGTGGCGGGTCGACTGCGCGGCGGCGGGATGACAGACGAGGAAGACCAGCAGGGCGGCGATCGCCCCGATGGAGCGACACGCCGGGATTAACAGAGAGCGATGCATGGGACGTCTCGGCGATGGGGGAAGGGGTCGTCGGCAAACGAGGATCTACCGATCCGCCTCCAAGTATAGCAAAAACACCCATCAATCCATGTCCGCGACCGCAGATCGCGATGCGACGTGGCGCCGTTCCGCCGTACCCTGAAAAAAAATCCCGGGCCGCCTGTCGATTTCGGACAGGTCGATGCGTCGGTTTACCGTCCGGGCAAGCGGTTTGCCCCGACGATGCCATTAAACCTTACGTGACTCCGATGAAATACTACCTGCTGATGTACGCCGACGAAAAAGGCGGCGCGTCCCTCCCCAAAGCGGAGATGGATGCCTGGATCGCTAAGATCGTGGCGTGGAACGAGGAGATGAGGGCCGCCGGCGTGCTGGTGCGCTCCGAAGGCCTGATGCCCACATCGGCCGCATCGACGATCCGGGTGCGCGACGGAAAGACGCTGACGACCCATGGCCCGTTCGCCGAGACGAAGGAACAACTCGGCGGCTTCCACCTGATCGACTGCCCGAACCTCGACGAGGCCATCGAATGGGCCGCCAGGGCGCCGGGCGCCCTCTTTGGCTCCGTCGAGATCCGGCCCGTGTGGGATATGAAGCTCGAGGATGCGGTCGAGGCGGCGCGCGACCAGGGCTTCATCAATACGAAATAAGGCCGCACCATGAACGACAGCGTCCAGGCCCGGCTCGACCGGATCCATCGGCAGGAGCATGGCCAGATCCTGGCCACGCTGGTGAGCTGGCTGGGGGATTTCGAGCGGGCCGAGGACGCGGTGCAGGATGCGCTGCTCGAGGCGCTGGAGCGCTGGCCGCGGGATGGGGTGCCGGACCGCCCCGGCGCCTGGCTCACGACGGTGGCGCGACGAAAGGCACTCGACCGGCTTCGGCGATCCACGCCGGAGCCGGTCGCTCCCGAGCTGCTCGCCGCGCCGGGCGGCGAGCCTGGAACGGACGAATGGGAGGAGGAGGCCTCCTATCCGGACGAGCGGCTCAAACTGATGTTCACCTGCTGCCACCCGGCCCTGCCGCTCGAGCAGCAGGTCGCCCTCACCCTCCACACCCTCGGCGGCCTCACGACGACCGAGATCGCCTCCGCCTTTCTGGTGCCGACGGCCACGATGGCGCAGCGGCTGGTGCGGGCCAAGCGCAAGATCCGGGAAGCCGGCATCCCGTTTCACATCCCCCCGCCTCACCGGCTGGCCGGCCGCATCGACGCCGTCCTCCATGTGCTTTATCTGATCTACACCGAAGGCTACGCCGCCTCCGCCGGCGACGCGCTGATCCGCGGCGCGCTGTGCGAGGAAGCGATCCATCTGTGCCGGCTCCTCGAAGGGCACATCCGGGCGCACCGGCCCCCGACGGAGCTGCACGCCGAAATCCTGGGGCTGCTCGCCCTGATGCTGCTCAGCCATGCCCGCCGCGACGCGCGCCTGGGGCCCGAAGGAGCGCTGATCGTGCTCGACGAGCAGGACCGCGCGCGATGGGACAGCCGGCATCTGGCGGAAGGCCTCGCGCATTTCGACGTGGCCATGCGCTTCGGCGTCGCCGGCCCGTATCAGATCCAGGCCGCCATCCATGCCTGTCACGCCCTCGCCGACCCCAACGACGCGTCCCGCTGGGGACGCATCGCGACGCTCTACGAACAACTGCTCGCGTTCACCGACACCCCCATCGTACGGCTCAACCGGGCGGTCGCCGTCTCCCTGGCCGACTCGCCCGAAGCCGGCCTCGCCCTGCTCGTGCCGCTCGAAGAAGCGCTGCGCGGGTACGGCCCCTATTACCTCGCCCGGGGCGACATGCACGAACGGGCCGGGCAAAAAGAACACGCGCTCGCGGCGTATCGATCCGCACAGGACCTGACACAAAACGCCGTCGAGCGCGCGCACGTGGAGAGGAGGGTTCGAGGACTGAGGGTCCAGGTTTAAAGGGGGTACGGCTCTTTCTGAAGAAGTATCAGACGGAGCCTGATCCCTTAGACCTCAGTCCTTACACCTCAAACCTTTATCCCCTTTGCGTCACATCCCATACACCGCTTAATTCAGGCCGACGAGACCGAAGGGGGTTTCCAGGAACGATCCGAAGATCTCGATTTCCTCGTCCGGGTCTTCGCTGGAAGCGTCCGTATCCGGTTCGCCTTCCAGGGCCACCGGGCCCGGCGTATAGGTCCCATATCCGATCGCGAGCACCCGGCCGTTGTCGTCCGTCAGGACGGTGTTGACTGTGTACATCGTCGACCGCGCGGCGACCACCTGCGCGGCGGCCAGCAATTTGCCGGAGGCCAGGGTCTGCGTCACGTAATAGTTGAAGGAGGAGACCGTCACGAATTGCTCCTCGACGAGCGAGCCGGCGGCCAGCAGGGCGGCGTCGGACAGGAGTTTATGGTAAACCGTGGGATCCACGCGCCGGCTGGCGTCCAGATCCTGTTCGCCGATCGGATGGATCACACGCGCCTTGCCGGTGCCGACCGTCACGTCGCCGTCCGCATAAAAGCTTGACGATGCGTCGCGATGGAGCCGGCTCAGTCGTTCGTAATGGCGCTGATTGATCATATGCTCACCTCGAGCCACAGGAGGCTCTGGTTGGTTTTTGGGGCATCTGCGGGGGATGAATCCGAAAAACCGTACCAGCTTTTATTTCCTGTCATTGTGACAGGAAATGGCCTTTTCTGCGTCCGTGGGGCCTCTTACGCATGCCGGCTATCGCCCCGCTGATGCACGCCGGCCTCGACGCATCGGCTCGGCATGCGGATCGCAGGGACGCTATTGATGCCCGTTCGTCAGCGGCACCAGCGTCACCGGGCCGAGCAGGCCCGACCGCAACGGCGCCCAGGCCGACGCATCGAAGAGCCCGCGTTCGTTCCGGTTCTCCCGGAGCCGCGCCGCGATGTTCACGTTGTAGAATGTCTTCCACACCTCGCCGCGCCGGTCCATGTCGGCGATCCGGTTTGCCATCAGATTGGTCACCTCCACCTCGAGCAGGTTCTCATCCTTGAGCTTCCCGGGCGGAATCATCACCTGCCACTCGGGGCCGATCAGCACGGCCAGCTCCTCCCCGTTGAGCCGCACCCGCGCCGCGACGCGCACATCGCCCAGATCGAGCAGCCAGGCGTCGGCCTGCCTCGACGGCCGGGGGAACGTCTGGGAATAGACGGCCGTGCCGGAGAAGCGCTCCAGCGCCGGCATGTCCCATTCGGTCCACGACGACAGGGTCAGCGCATCGACACGCACCGGCTCCGGCCGCTCGGGACCGCCGGCCGTGAACGCCACCTGCCATGCGCTCCCCAGTGCCACCATGACATCGTCCCGCTGGTAGTAGGGATAGCCCGCTCCGCGCGGCGCGCCGGCGGAGGTCTGGACGATTCGCGAGGACCCGGGCGGGATCTGCAGGTAGACCTCCAGCCCGCCGTCGGCCGCCTCCCGCGTGTCGGCCACGCCGAGGGTCGCCAGCAGCGGATCGAACAGCGCGGCATACCGATCGGCGACGCCGAACGGGACCCATCCATCGACGGCCGCCGTTCCCGTGTTGACGACGAAATAGGTCGTGCCCGATGCCTGCTTCCGGCGCACAAAGGCGAGGCCGTGCTCCGGCAGCGTCTCGCGCCGGATGCCGGCGTAGGTCAACCCGTCTTCCAGCCGGTCGGCCAGGACCAGCCGGCCCGCGCCGAGGGCGGCCTCGCTAACGCCCGCGGCCGGCGTGGGGGTGAAGTCGAACTGCGCCAGGATGCGGGCACGCTCCGCCCGGCGCCCCTCCAGTTCGCCCCATCCCGGCACATCGGCTGGCAGCGCGCCCGCCACGACGACGGTGGCGCCGCTCTCCACCAGCAGGGCGATATGTTCGAGCGTCGCGGGCGGCATGAACTGCACGGCCGGCACGACGAGCGTCTGATACCGCGCGTTCCCGGCCAGCAGCACATGGTCCGCTACCGAGACCCGCTCCAGCAGCCGGTCGGAGACGAAATCGAACGCCACCCCCTCGGCCTGCATCCATTCGGCCGCCTCCTTGAACGGCATCCCCTCAAACCCGACGCCTAGCCCCCCGTCGAAATGCGCGAGCATCTCGCGACCGCGCCGGGCGATGCGGTCGTGGAACGGGTAATAGAGCAGGACATCGTTGTCCGGCGTCCCCATCTGGAGAAAAGACTGGACTCGGGACGCGTAGGCATTGAGCGCCGGAAAATCCGTCCAGAGCGGATTGACCGGGGTCATGTGCACCGCGGCGTAGAAAAGCCAGCCCGGCCACGCCGCTTCAGCGGGCGAATAGGCGGTGCCGTGGTACAACACATGGTTCACGCCGGCGAGCCAGAACAGCTCCAGCGCCTTGCGGACGTCGCCGAGCGACGAGAGAAAATGTTCGTTGAGCCAGGTGGCCGACTCCGACGAGCTGAGCGGTTTTCCACTGACGTTGGCCGCCGAACTCGCCATCTTGGCGCGGAGGATGTCGGTTCCCTCCGTCTCCGGGATGTCGCTCGCGGCGTAGAGGTCGAGGATATTGGCCGGCGAGCCGTGGGCCTGGTTCCGCACGATGGCGCCGTGCCCGTGGGCCCAGCCGCTCCAGCGGGCGGTGAAGCGCTCCAAAAGCAGATCGGAAAACGTCTCGCGGTAATCGGTGAGGACGCGGATAGCCTCGTCTTCGTCGCCCTCGCCGAAGAGGGCAGGCAGATGGTCGCGCAGGTCGTAGCCGCGGTGCTCGCGGAAGGCGTCGAAAAAGTCGGGGGTCCAGTCGGCCTGGCCGCTCGCGTCATCCACTTCGTAGGAGTCGTTGAAGAAGGCGCGGAGCGAGCCGAGGTCGCGGCCGGCGAACGCCTCGTCGAACGGCGCGAGGTAGCGGTCGATGGCCGACTCCGAGAAGTGGTCGATGACCATCCCTTCGCCGCCCGGGGCCGCGCGTTCCACCATCTTGCCATGCCACCCCTGGAAGACCGCGTAGAGCGTCCACTCCCCGGCCGGGGCCGTCCAGTCGAGCCGGCCGGCCGCATCCACGGAACCGGTGAGGTCGATCCGGTCGCCGGCGTCCGAGTACGCCACCAGCGCGGCGAGGGGCATCGGGCGATCGTAGCGCACCTGGTCGAGCGCCAGCGCCTGGAGGTTCTCGTTGGCCGTGACGGGCTCGGCGAGGTCGGAGATGGTGAGATGGTCGGAGGGCGAGCGCTGCCGCGACTCGTCGACGGCCGGCTGCCCGGTCGGGCCATAGATCCCGCTGGTGAGTTCGTAGATCTGATTGCCGACGGCGCGAAGGATCGGGGTCTGGCGCGCGACGACGGGCGTGGCGAGGCGCTGCCCTTCACGGAGGCGATAGGTGGCGTGCGTGGCATAGCGGGAGGCCGAGGCATCGTCCACGTGCGGACCGCCAAACGGCCACCCGGTGCCGGTCGCCATGTCGACGCCCAGGCCGAGCCGGTCGGCTTCGCGGAGGGTATGGATGAGCAGATCCACCCATTCGTCCGACAGGTAGGGTACGAACGCGTCCTCGTAGCCGGCTACGCCGTAGATCGGCGTGATCTCCACTCCGCCGAGGCCGGCGTCGCGGTAGGCTTCGAGGGCGGCGGTGATGCCGGCCGGCGTCACGGAACTGCCATGCCACCACCAGCGGGTCCACGGTTTCGAGGTCTGCGTGACGGCGGGCCACGCGACGTCGGCGGAAGGAGCGGCCGTGCACGCCGCGAGGAACAGGCCGGCGGCGCACAGGATGAAGAAGCGACGTAGGATCATCTGGGACGATGTGCGGGATCGCACAAACGGGAAGGGATGTTTTCAGCAAAACAAACGAAAAAAAGCCAATGTCGCCTCTCCGTCTGGTACACCGCGCGGGCGGATACGCCGGTCGAGACGACATTGGCTGGATGCCGGGCCGCCTGCCTAGCTGCGTTTGCCGGGCATCGGCAACGGGGCCACATGCGACGGCATCTGCGGATAGTCCGGGTAGCCGATGTTCTTCACGAGATCGGAGATGACGACGTCGGACTTCGTCTGGAAGCTGGTGTTGGCGGCGATGCCGGTCAGGATCGAATAGGCGCCGGCGCGCTGGTCGGCGGCTCGTTTGTATTTGTCCATCTTCTTTTCGGGGAGGAAGATGTCGTCGAGCATGACGTCGTCCCCGCCCCCGTGGCCGCCTTCACCCGTCCAGGGTTCGTGCTCGACGGGGGCGCCGCGGAGCGGCACCACGCGGGTGGTTACGCCGCCCTCGGCGATGCCGCCCTGCACGGTATCGGTGCCATTGACGTAGATGGCCTCGACGACCTGGTGTTCGAGCCGGCCCTTCGTCCCGTTGAAGTTGATCGTGTACCCTTCCCACGCATTAAACGCGTTCAGGGAATACGACATCTGCACGCTGTTGTCGTACTCGACCGACACGACCATCGTGTCCTCGATATTGATGTCCGGCCGGAAGACGCACTTGTCGCGGTAGTAACCGTCGTACTGCTCGTTATCGAGGTATAAGGCCTTGAGACCGGGGTTGGCGGACAGATCCATCTCGAACGCGCAGGCGTTTTTTTCGGGGCAGGTGTGGCAGCGTTCGTGATAGCTTTGCAGACCGATGCGCTGCGCCATCTCCGGCGTGTAGAAGTCGCGCTTGCCCTTCGCCATGACCGAAACCGGAATCGCGGACAGCCACCAGTTCACCAGATCGAAATGATGCGTCGCCTTGTGCACCATGAGGCCGCCGGAGAACCGCTTGTTGCTGTGCCAGCGCCGGAAGTAGTCGGCGCCGTGGAACGTGTTGAGGAGCCAGTGGAAGTCGACCGAGAGCAGATCGCCGATGGCGCCGCTCATGAGAATGTCCTTGACCTGGGTGCGGGGGGGCGAATAGCGGTAGTTGAAGGTGACGGTGCACTTCTTCCCGGTGCGCTGCTGCGTGTCGATGATTTGCTGGCACTTCGCGGCGTCGATCGTCATCGGTTTTTCGGTGATGACGTCGCAGCCGAGCTCCATGGCGCGGATGACGTATTCATGATGGAAGCCGTCGACGGTCGTGACGATGACGACATCCGGCCGGGTCTGCTCGATCATCCGGTCGAAATCGGTCGCGTGGAAGGTCGGGATGTCCTTTCCGGTCGCCTGCTTGCCGCGCGCGGCGGCCTGACGCACCCGCCCTTCGTTCGGGTCGGCGAGGCCCACCATTTCGGCGTGTTCGGCATAGGTCTGAAACACGGCGCGCTGGTACATCTGGGAGCGGGAGCCGGTGCCTACGTTGGCATAGCGGACTTTTTTGCGCAGGCCTACGAGACCGGGCCCTAACGGCCGGCCGGCCAGGAGCAGCCCCGTGCTTGCGGCTGTGGTCGTCTTTACAAAGTCGCGTCGATTCAGCGATTCCGATGGGGAAGATTTCTTCATGGTCCTCTGAGGATTTGCCTATAGCCTGATGGTGCCGCGTACCGCCACACGCGAACGCACCTGCTATTCTATCGAATCGCGGAAAGAGGCGCAAACCTTGCGAAGCCTTGTCCCGAAACGAATGGTTAAATAGCTGTATTTTTATTGCCCGCGTCCCGTTCCAACCATCCGCCGCCATGAAATCGATCACCCTGTTCGCCGCGCTGTTCCTCCTCGCCGGCTGCCGCCCCGCCGGCCCGGCGCCGGGCGCCGTCTTTCGCGCGGGCGGCTCGGTGCGAGACATCACGCCGGACCTCGGGGAGCGCTATACCGACCTGAACGGCAACAACCGCTGGGACGCGGACGAGCCGTTCGACGATGCGAACGGGAACGGGGTCTTCGAGCCGCTCTGGCTGGCCAACGACCGGCGCCGGCCGGCGCTCAGCATCCACGACAACCTGTCCGTTGCGGTGGTGGTGATCGATGTCGGCGGCGTCCGCATCGGGATGGTGGGGCTGGATTCCTTTGGGCACGGCCGACAGGAGCTGGAGGCCATCCGGCGCGACCCCGGTTTTCGCTCGACGGGCATCGACCTGCTGATCATGGGGTCGTCCCACACCCATGAGGGGCCGGATGTCGTCGGGATGTACGGCCCCTCGGAGACGGAGTCGGGCGTGGACACGACGTATCTGGCCCGCGTCCGCGCGCAGACCATCATGGCGCTCCAGGAATCGGTGGCCCGGCTCAAGCCGGCGACGATGGAGCGCGCGACGATGCGCACCGGGCTGGACACGTACCAGGTCGACCAGCGGGATCCGGTCATCATCGACGACCGCCTCGCCGCCCTGCGTTTCCGGGAAACGGGAAGCGGACGCGTCATCGCCACGCTCGTCAACTGGGCCAGCCATCCCGAACAGGTCATCAACGGGTCCAGCATCAGCGCCGACTACGTGGGCGCGTGGCGCAGGGCCCAGCAGGAACGCTACCCGGACGCCGCGCCCGTGTTCTTCCAGGGGGCGCTCGGCGGCCAGATCGGATCGAACCGGATCGCCTTTTCGCACGAGGGCGTGACGTACGACGCCTGCGGCGAATGCAGCTACGAGAAGGCCGGCGCGCTGGGCGTCATCCTCAGCCAGCTGACGGAAAATGCACTGTCGAACGCAACGTCCGAAACACCCGATACGATCGTGTGGCGCTCCCGCGAGGTGCGTCTGCCCGTCGAAAACGCCGGCTTTCAGTACCTCTTCGCCGCGGGGGTGCTGGACCGCACCCTCGAGGATGCCGGCGGCGCGCCGCTCGACGCCTATCGCCCCGGCGAGCCGGCGTTCGTTCGCACCGAAATGGCCTACGTGCGCCTGGGCGGCGTCTCCCTGCTCACCGTTCCCGGCGAACTGCTCCCCGAACTGGCCATCGGCGGGTACGATGGACGCTTTACGCCGGGCGGCGAGGCCGGCCTGTGGTCGCCCGACAACGAGGGCATCGAGGACCTCGCCGGCGCCCCCGGCCCACCTTACCTCCGCGACCTGCTCGATACGCCGGTGACGATGATCTTCGGCGTCACCCAGGACTTCCTCGGCTACATCATCCCGCCCTTCAACTTCCAGTTGCACCCCACCCGCCCCTATCTCGATTCGCCCGACTGGGATCATCATTACGAGGAAACCAACGCGCTCGGGCCCCAGACCGCCGGACTGATCCTCCAAACCGCCGCCGAACTCGTCGGGAGCCCGGAAGCGCGTTGAACGTTGGAGGCCCGCGACGTACCTTTAGCGCCGTCCAACCACCAACCCTCCGCCGACCCATGGCTGCTTACGAACCCCAGATCATGTTTACGTTTCCCGGACAGGGCTCGCAATATGTGGGCATGGGAAGCGATCTCTGCGAACGGTACGAGACGGCCCGCGCCCTCTATCGCCAGGCCAACGAGATCCTCGGCTTCGATATCACGCGCCTTTCGTTCGAGGGGCCCGACGAAGAGCTGACGCGCACCCGCCACACGCAGCCGGCGTTGCTGACGCACGCCATCGCCTGCATGGAGGTGTTTCGGGAGTTGACGGACGGCGCGTTCGCCCCCGCCGTCGCGGCCGGCCACAGCCTCGGCGAATATTCGGCGCTCGTCGCCTCGGGCGCGCTGACGTTCGAGCAGGCGCTCCTTCTCGTCCAGAAACGGGGCGAGCTCATGGGCGAATACGGCCGAGGCAAAATGGTGGCCTTCAAACTGGAACTCGATACCGTACGCGGCTTCGCGGACCGGTTTTATTGCGGCATCGGCGGGTGCAACCTGCCCGAGCAAACCGTCGTGGGAGGGACCGAGGAAGACCTGGAGGCGCTGCAAACCTATGCCGAGAGCCTCGGCGTGAAGGGCATCCCCCTCAACACGGAAGGCGCGTTCCATACGTACCTGATGATCACGGCCGCCGAGGCGTTCCGGCCAGCGCTCAACGCGGCGGACATCAAGTCGCCGGCGTGCCGCGTGTTGTCCAACTACACGGGCGAATACCACGAGGAAGACCCGTCCAAGATCAAGGCGTACCTGTTTTTCCAGCTCTTCAACCCGGTCAAGTGGATCTGGAGCGTCCAGCGCGCCATCACCGACGGCGTCAACATCGTATTCGAGTTCGGCGGCGGCATCGGAAAGGGGGATGGGCCGGCCAGCAAACGCCCCAACCTGCAGAGCATCACCAAACGGGCGTTCCAGGGGGTCGACCGGCACGGGCTCTATTTCCCGGCCATCAACGTGGAAACCATCGAGGACGCGGCCCGGTCGATGCAGCGGCTCGCCCTGCTCGAAGCGCCGCAGCCCGCCGGCGACGCCGTGCTCCACCTCCCGCTCCGCAACGGGGTACCGACCGACGAGGCCTACAAGGCGCTGACCGCGGGCGCGAGGGCGGTCGACAACCGCTCCATCGCCCTGCAGCTCGAATCGGCCGAGGAAAACGCAGCGGAAGTCGCGAAACTGGCCGCGAGCGATGCGCCGGCCAAACCCGAACCCTACCTCACCGTCGGCGGTGACGCCGCCCCTCTGCTCGGCAAACCGATGATCCAGGCACTGCAAGACCGTGTTGACTGAGGGGGGTAGGAGTTCGAGGTTTGAGGATCAAGGTTTAAGGGAAGGGTGCCTTAAACCTTGATCCTCAAACCTTGACCCCTCCACCTCCTACCTGGGGCAGCGTAGAAATGGCGCATGGGTCCGCCATATCGTGTGCCAATGACGCGTTCTCGGATACCCGAAACGACTCGCTGGCGTGGCAGGCATTTCCCTACCTTGTTTACGCGATGCCACCCCGGCTCGTACTACCCCTGGCGTGTCCCCTGAAACACCGCCTGAATGCTGGCTGCGCCACCTGTGGCCGGAAGTGAAGTAAGTACAGACCTACATGACACTAGTAGATAACTCAAGTGCCGCATCGACGGGTGCGCTTCGATATTTCGTCTTTATCGTTTGCATCTGCGTCGTGCTTTTCTTTTTCCTCGTCGTTCGACTGGCGAGTGGCCTGACACCCGAAATTTATTACGATCCGCCCGTCAAGCCCGTGTACCGTGCTCAGGCTACGGTTCCGGCCCAGGTGGATCCGACCACCGCCGCAGCGCCGCTCAGCGTCGACGCCTATCAGAAACAGGCATTCGCCTCGTTCTGAGCGCGGATCAGCCGGCCCGCACGGCGGCTTCGATGAGGTCGTGCACCCGCTCGGTGAGCGTCTTGACGTCCTCGTCGGCGAATGTCTCGTACGGAATGGGGTTGAGCACCCGCACGTAGATGATGTGCCGTCCGCTGATGGAGAGGCGCCCTTTGGGGAGCGCATCCTTGCTGCCGATGATGGCGACGGGCAGGATGGCGACCTGCGCCCGTTTGGCGAGGGCGAACGCTCCCGATTTGAACGGCTGCATCTCGCCGGTGGTCGAACGCGTCCCTTCCGGAAAGATGTACACGCTGCTGCCCTGCTCCAGATGCGCGCCGGCGGCCTTCATCATGTCCACGATGCCCTGGCGGTCGCCCCGTTTCAGCTTCACGTGGCGATTGAGCATCATGTTCCACCCCACGAACGGGACCTTGAAGAGTTCGGCCTTGGCGACCCATTTGAAATGGGTGTAGATCATATAGCCCGCGAGGATGTCGATCAGCGACTGGTGATTCGACACGATGACGTAGGTGGCTTTCTGGTCGATCTTCTCGCGCCCGACGACGACGACCTTCCACGCCGGCATGCCCCAGATGTAGAGGGATGCCCAGAAGGACGCGAACTTGTGCAGGACGATCAGGCGCGGGTCGAAGGGCTGCGTCACGATGCGGATCACGACCGCGATGAGGACGCAGGTGACGGCCGTCACGATGAAATAGATAAAAAACAGGAATGTGAACAGGCGGTCGAGCATGACGGGCAGCCGGCTGTCTCAGGAGATGGGGCGGTGGGGTAGCGTCTATACCCAGAAGGACTGGCTGAGGTAGCGGTTGCCGCTGTCGCACAGGATGGTCACTACCGTGCCTTCGGTCAACTGCTGGGCGAGCTTGATCGAGGCCGCCACGTTGGCGCCGGCCGAGATCCCGACGAGGAGCCCTTCCTCGCGCGCCAGCCGGCGCGTCATCTCGAACGCCTCATCGTTGCTGCACCGCAGGTCCAGATCGGAGAGGCTCGCGTCGTAGATGCCGGGCACGAGGGCCGTTTCCATGTGGCGCAGGCCTTTCAGCACGTGATGCGGATTGTCCGGCTGCAGGGCGGAGCACACGATGGCGCTGTTATACGCCTTGAGCCGCCGCGTGGCGCCCACGAAGGTGCCCGTCGTCCCGACGCCGGCGACAAAATGCGTCACCCGGCCGTGGGTTTGTTCGATGATCTCGTGCCCGGTGCCGGCGTAGTGCGCGCGCCAGTTGGCGTCGTTGTTGTACTGGTCCGCATAAAAATACCCATCCGCATCCTCGGCCAGCTTGTCCCGCACGTAACATTGCGCGCCGTCCGAACCCAGCGCCGGATCCGTGAGGGTGAGCCGGGCGCCGTACGACTGGAGCGTTTGCTTGCGTTCTTCCGAGGCGTTCTCCGGCATGGCGATTTCGACCGGGATGCCGAGCGCGGCGCCGATCATCGCATAGGAGATGCCGGTGTTGCCGCTGGTCGAATCGATGAGCGTCTTGCCCGGGTGCAACTCGCCCGAGCGGATGGCCTCGACGATGATCTGCAGCGCCGTGCGATCCTTGACGGACCCGCTCGGGTTGAGGTGTTCGGCTTTGGCGTAGACCGCCACGCGCTCCGGCAGCCCTTCGGTCACTTTGCGCAACCGGATGAGCGGTGTATTACCGATATGGGAGATGGGGGGAAGTTGCGTGCACGTCAGCAACGACGTTGCAGCCGACACCGGGGCGATGACGTCCGTGGTGTGATCAGGCAAAGCAGACATAACCGAGCGAGACACGTTCATACCTCCCATCGATGCTGAAGGGTATAAAGAATCAGGGTATCTGACGGAACGATTCTTTCTCAGCGCAAAATATAGAGCGAAGTGTTCAGGAGTCAAAAGGCGCTCGCTCGACGGAAGCCGGCGGACCGGCGCGGGTGGGGGAGCCCCGTCGATCGCCGCCGTGCATTCGTGCAAAATCAGCGCTTTTCGCCCGCATCCGACCGAAGCGAACCGAATGCACGGCCCCTGACAACATCCCTCTTCTCATCATTCGGCATGCCGCCAGGACGCGCGTCAGGGCGGAAAATCGCGCAAAAAGAACGATCCGGACTCCGAGCATTGCCGCCAAGATAGCGCATCTACTGTTAAGACTCCGCAAAAAGCTACGGAGCGCCTCAACTCGACAGCGGCAGGCCGGCGTCGCGCCATCCCGTGATCTGTCCCTTCAGCACGTACACCTGCTCGAACCCGACCAACTGGAGCACGAACGACGCGATGCACGCGCGGGGGCCGTGGCCGCAATAGACGACCACCGGCTTGTCCGGCGCGATCGCCAGTTCGTCGTACCGGGTGAGCAGGACGTGGAGGGGGATGCTGATGGCGTTGGGGATGTGCCCGCGGGCGTACTCGTACCCGGTGCGCACATCGATGAGCGTCGGGGACGACTCCGAGCGGAGCGCCCCGTCGAGCATGGCCGGCGTGACCGTGAGGGCCGTACCGCGCCAGTAGATGACCAGCGCGAGGCCAGCACATAGCAGGGCAAGCGTTAGCACAAACAAACGCCTGCGGGTAAGCACGGTGGTGACGCGCAGAACCCGAAATATCCTTGATCGCATAGGGTGATGAGCCGCACCTAGCGTTTCTTGCCGGTGCGTCGCAACGGGAGGCCGTGCAGATTTTGAGAGACGAATGTTTTGGGGAAGGACTCCAGTCCTTCGAATCCTAGCTCGATGTCTCTCCCGTCATGGGGGATGTAGTCCGTTTTAAATAAATAGTCCCAGACACTGAGAGTCAAGCCGAAATTGACGCCGGTGGCGTGCGCCTCCGGCCAGACCCGCGCGTGGTGCCAGATGTGCATCTGCGGGTTGTTCAGAATATACTTCAGCGGCCCCAGCCTCAGCTTGAAGTTGGAATGATTAAAATGCCCGACGACCAGCGTGAAGATGTGCACCACGAAGAAGTCGTCGATCCCGAACCCGATCATGCCCAGCGGGATGTACTCGATCACCCGGTACACCACGTTCTCCATCCAGTGAAACCGAAGATGCGCCGCGAAGCCCATCTCCTCCACGGAATGGTGCACCTTGTGGAATTCCCAGAGCCACGGGACGCTGTGCAGCAGGCGGTGCACGTTCCACTGGATGAAATCGCGCACGACGAACAGGGTGAACAACTGACCCCATACAGGCCAGCTATCCAGGTGGATCGCCACGATATTCCGGATCCCGAAGAGCCCCAGCGCATCGTTGAAGAGCTCGACGAACAGCTGGGAAGCGGCGTTGTAGACGATCAGCGAAAAGAAGAAAAAATTAAAGAACATGTAGAAGAAATCGAGCCAGAAATCCTTCCGGAAACGGGCCTGATCCTTCCGCCAGGGGCGCACGATCTCCACCAGAAAAAACACGGCCGACACGCCGATCAGCCAGTAGAAGTAGTTCGTCCAGTGCGGATGGGTGATTTCATACCAGAGGTAGCGCGCGTAGCCGGCGTACCCCTCCGCGATAAGATCCAGATAATGTTGCATGCACACGTTATGGCTGCGCGGTCCGCGACGCGCGGGGCCCGGAGTCCGGCATGGATTCCGGCCCGGCGCGCGTCACGGACCGCAGCGCGTCCATCGAAAAGCCCGTCAGCCGGCGTCAGGCTACTTCCTTGCCGCGGGTCGACAATCCGAAGGGCAGATAAAGCGGGCACGTGCTGACCAGGCTCGTCAGCAGAAAAACGATGGCCAGGATGCCCAGAATGATCGCCGGGGTGCCGGTGATCTGGTTCGTGAAGTACAGAATGCCGATGACGACGGCCACGACGACCCGGACGGCACGATCGATGGTTCCCATATTCTTTTTCATGGCGGTTACCTCAAGGATTGCGTTTGGTGGGTGTGTCAGGAAAGGAGAAAGACGAGACCGGCGATGAGGCCGACGCAGATCAGGCAGACCAGCGCCAGTTTACCCAGGGTTACCCATGTCTCGCGTTTCATGGCTTGACGTCTTTACGACCAGGCTCTTTCGTGATTGCTGGTCTAAACTAAACCCTTTCCACCCGGAATGTCCGTGACAAAGTCACAAGGACTACATTTTTTGCGCGCGCCGGCGCAATCCCTGCCGATCCGCCAGATGGATGACGCCCCGTTCGAGCTCGACCAGCCCGTCCAGCTGAAACTCCTTGAGCAGCCGGCTGACCACCTCGCGCGAGCTGCCGAGTTCCGTGGCGATCGCTTCGTGCGTCATCGCCACCCGGTCCTCGCCGGCCTCTGTGAGAAAAGTGGCCAGGCGGGCATCGAGCCGGCGGAAGACCACCTCCTCCACGACATTGATGATGCTCGACAACCGCTGGGCGAACAGGTCGAAAACGAACATGCGCCACGCGCTGTATTCGTCGATCCACGAACGAAAGACCGGGGCTGGCACGAGAAATCCCTCGACGGACGTCTCGGCGATCGCAAAAGCCGGGAACGCGATCCGGTTCAGGATGCACGACGCGGTCAGGACGCAGCTCTCGCCGGCCTCGATGCGGTACAAGGTAATTTCGCGGCCGGCGTCGCTGGCCTTGTATACCCGCGCGCGCCCTTCGAGCACGAACGGCAGAAACGTGCATTGATTCCCCTCGAGACAGATAAAATCACCGGGGGCGAGCCGTTTTCGAATGCCCTGGCTCACCAGGGCATCCAGCAGTCCGTCGGCGGCATCCTTCAGAAAAGGAAATCGCTCGACGAGCAGGGCGTCGAGGGGAACGGATTCATCGGTTGGTCCGTGCATAATAAGGTCGTTGTCGCTCACGGGCGGTAAAGATACAATGTACATGTTTCCCCTACGTCACCCGTAGTGAAAGCTTCCTATGCGACCGATACCCTGCGTATCGTATCCTGGCATCAGGCCCCGTCGCACAACGAGGCGAATGCCTCGTCGTTTTTGCTGCACATCAAATCCAAGAGGAGTAAGATATGGGCATCACGATTCAGACGGTCGGCATGCGACTGACCGAGAACCTGCGTACGTACGCCACCGAGAAGATAGAGGATACCCTCCGGTTCTTTGGCAAAACCAACCCGGAGACGATTCGGATCGACCTGCTCCTTTCCCGGCACGAGGAAAAAGGGCAGATCTTCCGCGCCAAAGCCAACATTACGGTACCTGGAGATCACTTTTTCCTCGAAGAAGAAGCCGATGACATCAATGTCGCGGTATCCCGTCTCAAACAATCGATCACCAAACGCGCCAGACGATGGCGCGAACGGCTGATGGATCGCCACCAGAAGACGACGACCTGATCGAGGCGACTCCCCCCTGAGGGCCTGTGAGAGACCTTCGAAAGATGACGCAAACGCATCTTTTGGAGGTCTCTTTTTTTGTACTCGCAACAGGAAGCGCTACCTGCACAGGCAATTCATCCAATCACCCGCCGAAGCCGGATCCCATCCATCCGAGTATCGTATTGCACCCCTACTGACCGAGGAGTCAGTAACTGACCTCGCGCACTCCGGCGCGCCCGACATCGGGATGCCGGCAGCGCCGATTATCATCACCGGGGCGGGACATATCCCGCATCCCTTTTCCACCCGCCGCCTCATGGAACCCGCACCGCGAACACGCCGCCGCCGGCCCAACGATCGCCCGGACGAGATTCTCGATGCAGCGTTGTGCGAGTTCGGCGCGTGCGGGCTCGCCGGCGCCCGCGTTTCGGACATCGCGGCGAGGGCCGGGGTGGCGAAGGGAACGATTTACCTGTACTTCAAGACGAAGAGCGATCTGGTGCGCGGCGTCGTCCTGCGGACCGTCGAAGAGGCCGTCGCATCGCTCCGGGAAGCGGCGGTGGGCGACACCCCGCGGGACCGGCTCGTAGCCCTCCTGCCCGCGCTCTGGGCGTTCTTCTGTTCGGCACAATTCCACACCGTCAGCCGGCTGATCTACGCCGAACTGAACGATTACCCGGATCTGACACAGTTCTACAGCCAGGAAATCGCCGGAAAGATCTCTTCGGTCATCGCCGGCCTCATCGACGAGGGGGTGAAGGAAGGGCAGTTCAGGACGCTCGACCCGGGCGTGGCGGCCCGGATGCTGCTCGCCCTCTGCGTCAAGCACGCGATGTGGCTGAGCCGTCCAGACCTGTACCTGCACCTGGCCAGCCAGCCACCCTCCAGCGTCCTCGACGACATCCAGGAATTCTTTTTCGCGGCAATAGAGCGCACATGAGCTTTCGATTCTTCGCTTTCGTTCGGCAGCGCGCCGGCCTGATCGCCGGCCTGGCCCTCATGGTGTTTGGCTTCGTCGACCCGGCGGGCGCGCAGGGAGCCGACACCCTGACGTTGAGCCTCGGCGAGGCCGCCCGGATGGCGGCCGAGAACACCCTCGACGTCAAGGCGGCGGCGTATCGCGTCGACCAGCGCATCGCGCGGTTCGATCAGGCCCGCGCCGGCCTGTATCCGCGCGTGTCGGCCGAGATCGGGGAGACAGCGCGGACCTTCAACACCGCCTCCTTCGGCCTCAGCTTTCCCTCCGTCGCCGACCAGCCCCCGCTGTTCGACCCCGACGGTGAGGTCCACGGCCCGGTCTACCTCCTTGACGTGCGCGCGAGGCTCCAGGCGGATCTGATCAACGTCGCCCGGTGGCGCCGGATCGAGGAAGCGAATACGGGGATCGAAACGGCGCGCAGCGCCGCCGCGCTCGTCGCCGAAGAATCCGCTGTCCGGGCCGCCGTGGTCTATGTCGCGGCGGCGGAGGCCGTAGCGCTCCGCCGCGCCCGCGAAACGGACCGGGCGAATGCGGAGGAAGGGCTTCACGTGGCCCGGCGGCAGCTCGAGGCAGGTGTCGCGCTGGCGCTGGACGTTACGCGCGCCGAAGTGCGGCTCGCCACGGTCAACGCCCAGCTCGTGGCCGCGGCCAACAACGAGCGGCAGACCCGGCTGGATCTCCAGCGGGCGCTCGGCCTGCCGGCGGAGGCGACGTTCGCCTTCCGGCTGACGGAAAACGCGATGGCGGCGCTGCCGGCGGACACGGTGGCCGGGTTCGACACCGCCCTCGCCAGACGGGCCGATCTGGCGGCTGCCCGACAACATGAAACGGCGATCAACGCCTCGATCGCCTCCATCAAGGCCGAGCGGTACCCGTCGCTCCGCGTCGTCGCCGACGAAGGCCTGATCGGCCTCCGGCCGGCCGCCCTGCTGAACACGTACGACCTGGGCATCTCGCTGGTGGTGCCCGTCTTCGACGGCTTTAACGTCCGCCATCGTATCGAGGAGCAGCAGGCGGCGCTGCGCGAAGCACAAACGAACCGGGAAGAGCTGCAGGACGCCATCCGATTTGCCCTCCGCAAGGCCCAGTTCACCGTCGCGAACGCCGAGGACCAGCTCATGGCGGCGCAGATCCGGCTGAACCTCGCCGAACAGGAAATCCACCAGGCCCAGCGCCAGTTCGAAACGGGGATCGCCAGCAACGCCGACCTCATCGCCGCCTCGCTGGGGCTGGGGGACGCCCGTACGCAACTCGTGGCCGCACAGACGAACCTGGAAACGGCGCACCTGCGCCTCGCCGTCATCCAGGGCACGCTTACCGACTTACCCTGACGTAATCCGAACATGGAAGCACCATCTACCACAACGCCCGCACCGGTCGAATCTACGGAGTATAACGCGACGTCTTCACCCGGCAGAAAAGCCCCGCTTCGCCGGATGGTCTGGGTGGTGATCGCCCTGGCCGGCGCGGTCGCCGGCCTCGGGTGGGGCTATCAGAAGTGGCACTATGCGGTCCGCCACGTCTCCACCGATGACGCCCAGATCGAGGGACACATCGTCCCGGTGCTGGCCAAGGTCGGCGGCTACGTCAAAGCCGTGAACGTCCAGAACAACCAGGAGGTCGACCGCGATGCGCCGCTGGTCGTGCTGGACGATGTCGAACTCCAGACGACACTGGCCGGGGCGACCGCCGCGCTGGCGGAAGCCGAGATCGTCGCGCACGGGCGCAGCCAGACCGACGTCGTGCGCGTGCAGCGGCAGTCGGAAGCCCTGGAGGCGCAGATCGCCGCGGCGCGGGCCAACGCGGAGCGCGCGGATCGCGACCTGGAACGGTACAAGGCCCTGGCGGCGGAGCAAATGGTGTCGCAACTCCAGCTGGATGCCGCCAGCGCCGCCGCGACATCGGCCCATGCGACGGTGCGGGCGCTCGAGCAGCAGGAAGCCGCGTCGCAGGCCGAGATCGCTTCGGCCGAATCGTCCGTCCGGCTGGCCGGCGCCCGGCTGGCGGTGGCGCAGGCGCGGCGCGATGCCGCCGCCCTGGAGCTGGAATACGCCCACGTGACCGCGCCGGCGCGGGGTATCGTGGCGAAGAAATCGGTGGAAGTCGGCCAGCTCCTGCAACCCGGGCAGCCGCTGATGGCCATCGTTTCGGACACCGACGTCTGGGTGACCGCGCATTTCAAGGAGACCGATCTGGCGCAGCTCACGCCGGGGCAGTCGGTCGACATCGAGCTGGACGCCTACCCCGAGTGCACGGCACGCGGCGAGATCGAGAGCATCAGCCCGGCGACGGGCGCGACGTTCGCGCTCCTGCCTCCGGACAACGCCACCGGCAACTATACGAAGGTCGTCCAGCGCGTCTCCACCCGCATTCGGATCGTCGACGGCTGCGGTCCGGCGCAGCCCCTGCGGCCGGGGCTCTCCGCCGTCGTCCACGTTCAAACCGCCGAATAAACGTGGCCCAACGGCATCCTACCGGAACCATGCGCCCGCCGGCGCCGCTGCAGGCCGGCCTCGATGAGCGCTACAAAAATCGCTACATCATCGCCGCCGCCGTATCCCTGGCCGCGATGATGCAGGTCATCGACTCGTCGATCGTCAACGTCGCGATTCCCAGCATGATGGGCAACCTGGGCGTTTCGCTCGACGAGATCTCGCTGGTGTCGACGAGCTACATCGTGGCGAGCGTCATCGTGATCCCGATGACCGGATGGCTGGCCTCCTTTTTCGGACGCAAGCAGTACTTCGCCGGCAGCATCCTGCTCTTCACCATCGCCTCGTTTCTCTGCGGCACGGCCGACACGCTGGGCACGCTCGTCTTCTGGCGCATCATCCAGGGCATCGGCGGAGGCGCGCTGATGGCGACGTCGCAGGCCATCCTCTACGAATCCTTCCCCAGGGAAGAGACGGGCACGGCCATGGCGTTTTTTGGACTCGGGATCATGGTCGGCCCCACACTCGGGCCCACCCTGGGGGGATGGATCACCGACAACTACACGTGGCCGTGGATCTTTTACATCAACATCCCCTTCGGCATCCTGGCCTGCGCGATGATCGTCGCCTACGTCCACGACAACACGGAAGACGTGCCGACGCGGACGATCGATTTGCCGGGCATCGCCCTGCTGATCCTCAGCGTGGGGATGCTCCAGTTCGTGCTCGAGCGGGGCGACCAGTACGACTGGTTCGAATCCCGGCTCATCGTGGGGATGACGGCGGCCACGATCGTGGCGACGGCGCTCCTCGTCTGGCGCGAATTGACGGCCGAGGCGCCGGTCATCGATTTCAGCATCCTGAAAAACACCCAGTTCACCGCCGGCACCATTCTCGGCATCGTCGTCGGCGCCGGCCTGATGGGGTCGGTGTTCATTCTGCCGGTCTACTTCCAGCAGATCCTTCACCTGACGGCCCTGCAGACCGGCGTCCTCATCCTCCCCGGCGCCCTGGCGACCGCGTTCGCCATGCTGTTCGTCGGCCGCCTCAGTCGGGTGGTGGATAATCGCCTCCTCATCGTCGTCGGCTCCTTCCTGTTCGCGGGCTCGATGTGGCAGCTCTCGAAGATGACGGCGCAGAGCGGCGCCGGCGATTTTTTCTGGCCGCTGCTCTACCGCGGTTTCGGACTGGGCCTGGTGTTCGTTCCGATGACCAACCTGACGCTCAGCGACGTGAACCGGCGGGATCTCGGCCAGGCCTCGGGTCTCTATAATTTTTTCCGGCAGATGGGAGGCTCGCTCAGCATCGCCGTCATGGCATCGTCCCTGGTGCGCATCACCATCCAGAACAAGGCCGTGCTCTCCACGCACCTCTCCGGCTACGACGTCGCCACGCGGACGCGGCTGGATGCGCTCGTCCACCGGATGGTCGCCCAGGGAACGGACGCGGCCACCGCGAAGCAGCAGGCCCTGACGATCCTGGATCGGATCCTGACGCAACAGGCGTACGTGCTCGCCTTCAGCCACATCTATCTCGTGAGCGGGCTCATCCTCATCGCCTCGCTGCCGCTGCTGCTGCTCTTCAAGACGGGCCGGCCCGGCGCCTCACCCCATGCGGCCCCCGCGGAATAAGACCGGGCGCCGGCCTAAAGAAAAGGGGCGGGAGTTTGGCTCCCGCCCCTGGCTGCAAGCACCTTGTCCAGGTGAACAACGCGCCGATGGCGAAAGAGGTTATAAGATGAGCGTACCTTCTTTCGTTTCATTGTGCGTCGCTTCCATCAGCGCGCGTACTTCACGGAAGTGCCACTCGATGTTACCCAGCGTCCACACAATCGCGCCAAGCGACAGGATGCCGATTGCCCCAATGAGCATCCATACCCAGGCCTGCCATTCCGCTTCTCCGATCGACATCACGACCAGCAGCATCAAGAACATACCGACACCCATGATGCCGAATCCGACAATGCGTGCGATGTTGTAGGTGCTGCCAGCAGCAGTAAAGTGTCCGAGTGATGCATGCTTCGACATATCCTGCCGCCTCCTGTACGGCGGACTGTTGATGCAGGTAACTGCTAGATAGATACGGCGCAATCGGGCCTGCGCGCGCAAGGCGGCGCCCGCTTGTGCCATCCGGCAAGCCCCTCCCCGCCTGTAGGGGAAAACCGCTCCCGCAGGGAGGGTCAGGGTTCAAGGTTTAAGGTTCAGGGTTCAAGGTTTAAGGTTCGAGCTCCCTGGATGAGCGCAGGGCGTCCTCCCTTAAACCTTAAACCTCAAACCTTGAACCTTCAGCCCTTTCCGTATATTGAGGCGTTCTCACCGGAATCCGCGACAGAAACCATGATATCCAGACGAGCCTTTATCGGCGCGGCATCGACCTCGGGCGCCGCCCTCGCCCTCGCCGGCTGCGTGACGCCCACCCGGGCTTCCGCCACCGACCTTCCGCCGGCCATCGAGGCCCTGACCTCCATGAAGGATCAGGCCCGGCCCATCACCGTAGCGGAGCGCGCAGGCCGGATCGAGCGGGCGCGGCAGCTCATGACTTCCGAACGCATCGACGCGATCGTGCTGGCCGGCGGGACGTCGCTTTCCTATTTCACGGGGATCCGCTGGGGCAACAGCGAACGCCTCTTCGCGCTGGTGCTGCCCCGGACGGGGCGCGCCTTCGTCGTGTGCCCGTCGTTCGAGGAAGACCGGGCCATGGAGCAGATCGACATGGGCCCGCTCAAGGGCACCGCCGACGTGCTCACCTGGTACGAACACGAAGACCCGTACGCCCTCGTGGCGCGCGGACTCGCGGAGCGGGGCATGCGCACCGGCCGGCTGGGGGTGGAGGAAACGGTACGCTTCGTCTTCAGCGACGGCATCCGGCACGCCGCCCCGCCAATCGAGATCACGAGCGCCACGCCGGTGACCGCCGGCTGCCGCGGCGTCAAAGATGCGCACGAACTGGAACTGATGCGCCTCGCGTCGGCGGTGACGCTGAAAGCCTACGAAGCCGCCTACCTGTCGCTCGAAGAGGGCATGACGCAGGACGATTTTCGCCGGCTGGTATCCCAGGCCCACGACCGCCTCGGCTTCTCCGGCGGCGCCGATGTGCAGGTCGGCGAATATTCCGCCCTCCCGCACGGCTCGCGCACCCCGCAGACGATCCGGGAAGGATCGATCCTGCTCATCGACGGCGGCTGCACGGTGGAAGGGTACCAGTCGGACCTGAGCCGCACGTTTGTCCTCGGCAAGCCGACCGACAAGATGAAGCAGGTATTCGACATCGAGTTGCGCGCCCAGACGGCCGCCTGGCGCGCGGCGCGTCCCGGCGTCGAGGCGCAGGCCGTCGATGCCGCAGCCCGGAAGGTGATCGAGGACGCCGGCTACGGACCCGGCTACACCTATTTCACCCACCGCGTCGGTCACGGTATCGGAATGGACGGGCACGAATGGCCCTACCTGGTGAAAGGCAACACGCTGCTGCTGCAACCGGGGATGACCTTCAGCGACGAACCCGGCATCTACATCCCCGGCGAATTCGGCGTCCGCCTCGAGGACGACATGGTCATCACGGAAGCGGGCGCCGAGCTGATGACGCCGCAGAGCCCGTCGCTCGAAGATCCGTTCGGGCCCGCGCCCGACGGGATGTAAGCGCCGCCCTCAGTTGGCGCGGGTGACGATCGGGAGGACGCGGTGCATGAAGGCGCCGTCGAGGCTGTAACGGAGCGTCTGGCCTTCGATGGCAAACCAGGTGATGAGCGTGTGGCGGTAGTAGGACGTCTCGTCCGATCGGACGGCGGATACCCGCATGAGGCTGTTGAGGACATCCTTCACCGCCTCGACCGCGCCGGCCTCGCAATCGTTCGCCAGGTTGACCCGCTCGCAGAGCTCCGTCACGGCGATCGCATGCTCGCGCTCGAGAAAGGTGAACTGGCCGGCGTGGATCATGAGCGCCATCCACACATTGCCCTGACGGGGACTCAACGCCGTGCTGAGCTTATACCCGGTCGAATGGAGCAAACTACTGAGCTGTACTGGATCCATCTCCAAGCTGGCGTTAGAGTTACAACGACGGCCTAAGGTAAGGATTCAAGTCCACTCGCGCACCATTCGCCGCGAAAAAAAGCAAAAGGTTCATGCCGGGGGTCAATCCGGGAAAAACTCGCTGTACAGCGCGCGTACGGCGGCGTCCATGTCGTCGTTTTTCACGCCGAACATCATGCTCACTTCGCTGGAGCCCTGGTTGATGATCTCAATGTTGACGTTGGCGCGCCGGAACGCCGCGCCGGCGCGGGCGGTGATGCCGATCGAATGCCGCATGCCTTCGCCCACCAGCATGATGAGGGCCAGCCCCCGCTCGACCGACACGTCGTCGGCCTCCAGCTGATTCCGGAGGGTATCCACGACGCGGGACTCGACGTCGACCGGAAACAGCGACTCGCGCAGGATGACCGACATGTCGTCGATCCCCGACGGCGCGTGTTCATAGCTGATCCCCTCATCCTCGAATACCTGCAGGACGCGCCGGCCAAAACCGACCTGCCGGTTCATCAGGTATTTGCTGATGTACACGCTACAGAACCCTTTCATCGCCGCAATGCCTACCACGGGCCGGCCCGGTTCGATGTCGCGCGCGCCCACGACGAACGTGCCGGGCGCGGAAGGGTTGTTCGTGTTTCGGATGTTCACGGGGATACGCTTCAGGAATACAGGCGCGAGCGCCTCGTCGTGAAAGACAGAGAAGCCGGAATACGACAGCTCCCGCATTTCGCGGTAGGTGAGGGTCGATATGGGCTCCGGATCGTCGATCACTCGCGGGTTGGCTGCCAGGACCGAGTCGACGTCGGTAAAGTTTTCATAGACATCGGCATCGACCGCGGCGGCGAGAATGGCGCCGGTGATGTCCGATCCGCCCCGGGGAAACGTCACGACCTGGCCGGAGGGCGCGTAGCCGAAGAAGCCCGGAAAGATGGTGACGCCGGCCCGCTCGCGCAGGGCGTGCAGCCGGGGATAGGCCTCCGGGAGCACGCGGGCGTTTCCGGCCTCGTCGGACAGCAGCATGCCGGCGTCGCCCGGGTTTACATAATGGGCCTCCACGCCGCACACCCGGAGGCATTCCGCCACCAGGCGCGCGCTGTTGTCCTCGCCGGCGGCCTTCATCGCGTCCATGAAATAGCCCGGAGACGGATAGGCGCCGTTCAGCCGCGCCTCGAGATCCGCCTGGATGGCCCGCACCACCGTAGCCGGCGCCCCGCAGGCCTCCGCGATCGCCGCATACCGCCCGACGATCTCCTCCAGGATCGCTTCCCATCCCGCGCGCGCCTCCCAGGCCCGGGCGAGCCGAATCAGCAGGTCGGTTACCTTGATGTCGCCGCTGAAGCGCGCCCCCGGCGCGGAGACGACAACGAGGCGACGGTCTGTATCGGAACGCACGATGGCGCAGACTTTTTGGACCTGCTCAGCCGTGGCCAGTGAACTGCCGCCGAACTTGGCTACCTTCATGGGACGCCCCGCACCTGCTGCCGTGAGAAAAGGGAACCTTCATTGTACATGCGCAAGAAGAAAGATTTCTGCGACTTGTTTGAAGTTTAGAAAAATGAAAGCGCTTCCTATCCGCGAAACGGGGCCATGCGACTGGCAAAAACACGCCATTTCCTGTCACATCCGCGCCAACGCGTAAACGTCATACCCCCTGGCGCAACCGGTGCGCCCAAATGATCGAAGTTGTCTGGCGTTCCTTTCATCCACCGAGCACAGCCATGAACAGCACCCGATTGATTCCCGCCGGCGCCCTTTTCGGACTCCTTTTTCTGATGGGCTGCTACACCTCGCCCGTCCCGATCGCCCCGCTCGACGAAGCGCCCCGCATCGGGGGGCTCGCCGGCACATGGATCGGGCTGGCGGCCGGCGCGGATGCACCGGACGAAACGCCGCCCCACATGACCATCTCGACCCGGGATTCCATCCAGTTCTCCATCGTCGTGACCTCGGCCGATCTCGACGGGGATCAGGAAACCTACCGCTTCCAGGCCTATGCCACGAAGCTGGCCGGCGACTACTACGGCAACCTGAAAATCCTCTCGGAAGACGACGACGAATACCTGATCGTCCGCTTCGCCTTTACGGACGACCGCACGCTGCGCGCCGAACTGGTAACCGACGACCTGATGGACGACAACCCGTCGACCAGCGCCGCGCTTCGCGCTTTTCTTCTGCGCAACGCGGGCAACCCCGCGCTTTATGACGACGACGTGATGTACTTTGCGCGACAGGAATGAGGGCTTTGCGTCGACCGGTTGCGGGCTATCGGCCGGCAGCCGGAAGGCCCCTGAAGCTCTTTTGCATGCGCCCCCATTCGCTCATCGGACCAGACCTACGTTTCCATGCGTTGGATCCTCATGCTACTGGGCGCATTTGCGGGCGCCGCGATCCTTGACGAAGAAGGCATCCTCCTCGGCGCCTTTCTAGGTTACCTGCTGCACGATCAACTCGATCTGCGCCGCCGGCTCAAGGAGGTCGAACAGCGCCTGGCCGGCCGGCTGGAGGTCCCCGTGGCGGAACGCCCCGCCACCGAACGACTGGATGCGCCGCCGCCCATCCCCGCCGCAGTCGAGACGCCCGAACCCGTCGAAGTCGTCCAGTCGTCCGACGAGCCGGCGCCTGTCTTCGTGCCGTTCGATCCCGAGCCGGCGCCCGATGCACCGCCCAGGGTGCGCAAGCCGACGATCCTCGACGAGGGCATCGCCGCGGCGCGGCGGTTCCTGTTCGGGGGCAACGTCATCGTGCGCGCCGGCGTCATCGTCCTCTTCTTCGCGCTGTCATTTCTGGTCAAGCTGGCCATCGACAACGACGTCTTCCCGATCGAGCTGCGGCTGGCCGCCGTCGCGGCGGTGGGCATCGGCCTGATCGGCGCCGGCTGGCGCTTCAAGGCGCTGCGCCGGGGCTACGGGCTGTCGCTCCAGGGCGGGGGCCTCGCCGTCCTGTATCTCACCATCTACACCGCCTTCAAGGTGTATGGCCTGATCGATCCCGGCATCGCGCTGCTGCTACTGCTGGTCACCGCGTTGCTCGGCGCCGCCATCGCCATCCTGGAGGACAGCGAAGGCCTCGCCGTCATCGGTTTCCTGGGCGGTTTCCTGGCCCCGGTGCTGGCCTCGACCGGCTCGGGCGATCACGTGATGCTGTTTGGCTTTTATGCCGTGCTCAACGCCGGCCTGTTCGCCATCGCCTGGTTCAAACCCTGGCGCTGGCTGAACCGGGTGGGTTTCTACAGCACGTTCGGCATCGGGGCCGTGTGGGGCGGATTGAGTTACCGGCCGGAGCTTTTCGCCTCCACCGAACCGTTCCTGATCGGCTTCTTTCTCTGCTACTTCGCCCTGTCGATCCTGTACGCCACGCGGCAGCGGCGAGAAGGGCGTCCGCCGATCGACGGCACGCTGGTCTTCGCCCTGCCCGTGGTGGCCTTCACCCTGCAGAGCGCGCTCGTCGAGTCGATCCCGTACGGACTCGCCTGGAGCTCGCTCATCCTGGGCGGCTTCTACACCGTGGCCGCTTGGCTGGTCTATCAGCGCGCTCCGGAGTTGCTCCGACTGATGGTCGAGTCCTTCGCCGCCATCGCGCTGGGGCTCCTCACGATGACCCTGCCGTTCGCGCTGGACGCGTCGTGGACGGGCGCCGGCTGGGCGCTCGAAGGGGCGGCGCTGGTATGGCTCGGATGCCGGCAAAACCAGCTGCGGCTCCGCATCTTCGGGGTGCTCCTGCAGCTCGCAGCCGGCCTCTTCCTGTTCCAGGCGCTGGACGAGTTATCGTACGACCAGCGGCACGCACTCCTGAGCGTCCTCAACCCGATGGTCACCGGCTTCGCCTCGCTGAGCGCCGCCGCGTTTTTCACCGCCTTCCAGATCCACCGGCGCAGCGATCGGTCCGCGACCTGGGAGCGGACGCTCGAACCGCTCTTTCTGGCGATCGGCGTGGCGTGGCTGGCGGGCGGCGGACTGTTCGAGATCACGCGCCTCTTCAGCAACAAACCGGCGATCGACGCAGGCGTCGCCTTCCTGGCGCTGTCTTCGCTTGCCCTCTTCGCGGTGGGCGCGCGGCTGTCGTGGCGCGGCATGCGACTCGCCGCCCTGTACCCGCTGCCGCTGTATTACCTGGCCTTCCTGCCGCTGCTTTTTGCCGATCATCCGCTGAAAGGCTACGGGCTGGCGGTCTGGGCGGTGGCATTCGCCATCGAATACCTGGTGCTGCATCGGACGGAACGCGACCAGCCGGCGTGGTTGACGCGCGCCTATCATGCCGGCGCGCTCTGGCACCTGCTGCTTGTCGTCACCTGGTCGTGCGGCATGTGGATGGAAAACCTGTCGGGCTCGGGCCGTTCCGCGTGGACGCTGCTCGGGCTGATGCTCCCGACGCTCGCCGCCGCGCTGCTTGCGCTGCGCGGCCTTCGAGCCGGCTGGTGGCCTTTTGCCCCGCATCGCCGCACGTACCTGCTCTTCGCGCTGGGCCTGCCGCTCCTGGCGCTCTGGATCGGATCGATCCTCAGCATCGGACGTGAGGCCGCCGCATCGCCGCTGCCCTACGTCCCGCTGCTGAACCCGCTCGACCTCGTGCTCGGCTTCACGGTCGTCGCCGCCATCGCGTGGTACCGGGAAGCGCGCGCGGATATATCCCTGCTGGCCGGCCCGGACGTGCGCCGTGGGCTCATCTGGGTCCTGGCCTTCACCATATTCCTCTGGCTGAACGCCACCATCGCACGCACCGTGCACTTCTGGGCCGGCGTGTCGTATGATCCGGACACGCTCGCGGCTTCCGGGCTGTTTCAGACCGCGTTGTCCATCTGCTGGACGCTCATCGCCGTCACGGCGATGGCGTGGGCGCACCGCAGCCGGAACCGGGCCGTGTGGTTTGCCTCCGGCGCCCTGCTCGCCCTCGTGGTCGTCAAGCTGTTTGTGGTGGATCTGTCGTCGTTGACCATGATGATGAAGGTCATCTCGTTCATGGTCGTCGGCGTGCTGCTGCTGATCATCGGCTATATCGCCCCGGTACCGCCGGCGCGCGACGACGACGCCGGCAGCGCCACGGCCCCCGACACGCCCCCGCTTCCCGTTCAACCCAACGACTCGATCTGATGAAACGTTTTCGCTCGATCGTCCCGGGAGCGGCCGCCGTCCTGTGCTTGCTGGCCGGTCTGCCGCCTCGGGCGCACGGTCAGGACATCACCCCCGCGCGCTTCGCCTACGGGATCGTGATCGACACCGTCGGCACCAGCCCGGTGCAGCGCTTCGTCCTGCCGGACACCGTCTACACCATCGCCACCCGCGCCGACCTGGGCGACATCCGGCTGTTCAACAGCGACGGCGAGCCGCTCGCCTATGCCATCGAAAACATGGGCGCGGAGGCCGAGCCGCCGCCGGACCGTGTCGCGCTCCCCTTTTTCCCGCTTTACCGGATCACGGGAGAGGACGCCGGCGACGTGCAGGTCGAAGTCCGCCGCACCGCATCGGGGACGCTCGTACGCGTCGACGGACGGCCGGCGACGCCCGACCCGGCCGTCACGGCGTTTGTCGTCGACGCGAGCGCGCTGGACAAGCCGGTGAACGCGATCACGCTGGCGTGGGAGGATACCGCCGACGATTTCCTGGTCGAGGCCTACGTGGAGACGAGCGAGGACCTGAACCGGTGGCAGCCGTGGGGCGACGCCGCGACCGTCGCCCAGCTGCGCCGGATGGGGAGCGTGTTGCTGCGGGACGAGCTGAAGCTGCCGGCGCGGGATGCGCGCTACTACCGCATCCGGTTCCGCGGGGCGCCCCCGCCCATCAGCCGCATCGCCGCAACGCTCACGGCGGACGATCCGCCTCCGGTGCGTCGCTGGCTCCATCTGACCACCCTGCAGACCGACCGCGGCGTGTTCGACGCCGAGCAAAACGGCGTATACCCCGTCGATCGCGTCCGCGTCACGTTCGACAAACCCAACACGCTGGCGCGGATCCGCATCGAGTCCGCCGCGAGTCCGGACGGCCCCTGGCGCCGGCATTATTCGGGAACGGCGTACCGCATCGAAGAGAATGGGCAGACCCTCGAGTCACCCGAGATCCCCATCCGGCTCACGCACAACCGATACTGGCGGGTCGTGGCCGGCCAGGGCGCCGAGGGCGATCCCTCGCTCCACCCGATCGTCGTGCTCGGCTGGTCGCCGTCGCGCGTCCTGTTTCTGACCCGCGGAGCGCCGCCCTATACCCTGGCCTTCGGCAACGGCGAAATCGGGCCGGCGGCCTTTGCGGCCAGCGACATCAGCCGGCTGACCTCGACCGCCCAACTGGAGGACGCGCGGCCCGGAGCGATCCGGGCGCTCGGCGGGGAGAGCCGGCTTCGAAAGCCGATGGATGTCGACTGGAAAACCGTGCTGCTCTGGGCCGCCCTGGCATTCGGCGTGGCCGTGCTCGGCGCCCTCGCGCTGAGCCTGACGCGACAGGTCCAGCGCGATCGGGACGCCGGCGCTTAACTACGCGAGCTGGCCGACCAGACCTATAGCCGGTGCAATTCGACCCGCCGGTTCTGTTGCCGGCCTTCCGCCGTATCGTTGCCGGCGACAGGCTGCTCCGCACCGAGACCCGCAGACTCCAGACGCGAGGCGTCGACGCCGCGTTTTCCCACGAGCCAGGCCTTCACCGCTGCCGCGCGGCGCTCGGACAGGGGTTTGTTGTGGGTCGCCGAACCCGTGTCGTCGGTATGGCCTTCGATGCGCAGCCGAAGCTCAGGATGCTGCTCGAGCATGGCGGCGATATCCATCAGTGTTGGGGTGGACTCCGGCCGAATCCGGTCGCTGTCGGTATCGAACAGAATGCCTTTGGTGATCACCTTGCCGGTGGCGCTGAGCTGGTCATAAAGGATAGCACGTCCGCCTTCCGCGATGCGGATGTCGTCGACAAACAGATCGTCCCCATCGTACGGATACATACTCAGGTAGAAGGCGAGGCCGTTACCGCGCGGGAAATCGACCTGTGGGATGTTCGCCACCCGCGTTTCATCCACATACATTTTCCAGTACGGGCCATCGACCGCGATGCGCACATTCACCCAGTCCTCCACCAGAAACGCCGGAGGCATGCCGCGGGTCGATTTCGGCCCTTCGGCATATTTCCCCACGGTCAATCCTGTCGCCTGTGAGCCCACGAGGGCAGCGAGCGTCTTGCCCGGCGAGCGGCCCGCGCCTTTCTCCTCCGTCGAATACATCATCACGAACGAGCGAGCGTCGGTAGCGTGCACGCGAAATTCCACAGTGAATCTGGCGGGTAACGCCTCCTCCAGCGGAACGACAAACCGGCCCGTATTCCGGGTTCGGAGCGCCTGGTTGCCATCGGGCAACCGAACGATATCCATCTCCCCTTCGAGATAGGTCATCCTGTCCGGAAAATTACCGACGTAGGCCGCGTCGAAGTCGTGGTAGGCGAGCACGCGATGACCGGGCACGAAATCGTAGTTCGCCCAGAGGCCCTCACCGACATCCTGGGCGGCGAGAACACCCGGCGTAAACAGGATGGCGAGGGTCATCACGGATACGACAAATTGGCGCATGGTATCTGAGAGTCCAGGTTTCGTGAACGGAGCGGGAGAGGCGTCGATCAGGGGTTCACGACGGCGATCCCTACCGCCGCAAAATTCCCGGTGACGGTGACCGTGCCGGGCTGCGTGGGCAGCAAGCTGGTCGCCGTAAAGCTGATCGTTCCCTCCATGCGGTTATTGTCCGACTTTGACAGCGTAAGGGTACCGCCGCTCGACACGAAGACCTGGCCCCCGGTATAGTAGGTGGCGATAAACTCGTCGGGCCCCAGTTCGCCTGTTGACGTGTCGAACGTGGCGATGGGGTGCGTCCCGGCTCCGGGCTGGCTCCCCTGCCGTGTAATCGCGACGTATTCGGAGCCGGCATTCCCGAAACTGAGCCCAAACCCCGAAACCCCCGTCGATGGATCGGTGGCGGCGCCGAACTGGGCAATCGGACCGGTCAGGGTGCGGGATACATCGCCGGAAACCGTGAACTCGTACGAACCCAGCTGATTTTCGGGATCCGTGGCGTCATCGGCTGAATCGCAGCCGGCGAACACGGCTAGCAGAAGGAGGAGCGTGAGCGGATAGGTCGGATTGTAGTTCATAACAGGTCAAATCAGGATAGGATGGATGGAGAACGAACCGCCTGTTGGCCGGCGGTTCACGAGGGGAAGCGACCTTTCTCCGCGATGTGGCTCAAAAGGCGTTAAATTTTTTGAGGGGTACCGCGTATCTTCCGGACACGCCGCCCCGTTTCGATGATTTACGCCATAGTCTGGCCGATGCCCACTTCATCACGCGAAGTAACAGCCCTTCTCATCCGTTGGCGCGAAGGCGAACCGGAGGCCTTCGATCGGTTGATGCCGCTGGTCTATGACGAATTGCAACGCCTCGCCCACGTCTACCTGCGACACGAACGTGCCCAGCATACCCTGAACACCACGGCCCTCGTGCACGAGGCGTATCTTAGCCTGCTCGGACAGGAAGCGACGCCGTGGCAGAACCGGACCCATTTCTTTGCCGTCGCCGCGCGCGCGATGCGCCATATCCTGATCGATTACGCGCGGCGGCGCAACCGCGCCAAGCGCGGCGGTGGACAGTTCAACCTGACGCTGGAAGAAAACGTGCTTGTATCCGAGGATCATCTGGAGGACCTCCTTGCGCTCGACCAGGCGATGACGCAGCTCGAAACGGTCGACGCGAGGCTCTGCCGCATCGTGGAATGCCGGTACTTCGGAGGTCTAACGATTGCTGAGACGGCCGAGGCCCTGGCGCTCTCGCCGGCCACGGTCAAACGGGACTGGAATCTGGGCAAGGCCTGGTTGCACCGGGCGCTTTTTGGAGAGTCCGCCCGAAAAACACCCGATCCATGAGCCTGTCCGGCCTAAAATGCCGCATATGCCATGGCACCACCTTCCGCCATGCCATCTCATGAACGACTCCACACGATGGGACCATCTCAAGGCGCTTTTCGAGGACGTCTGCGCCCTGACCGCCGCCGAGCGCCCCGCGTTCATGGCCCGAATCGACGATGAGGCCCTGCGAGCCGAGGTGTACTCGCTCGTCCAGGCCCTCGATGCAGACCCCTCATTTCTTGAGGAACCGATCGACGCGGACACCTTCTATCTGGCCCTCGACCAACAGGCGATGGACGCGCCGGGAGACCGGATCGGCCCCTATACCCTGGTGCGTATCCTCGGATCGGGCGGGATGGGGACCGTTTACCTGGCCGAGCGCACCGACGGGCAATTTAGCCGGCATGTGGCCCTCAAGCTGGCCCGTCCCGGCGACCTCCGCCGCGACCGGCTCGATCATCTTTTCCACGAGCGCCAGGTTCTGGCCTCGCTTCAGCACCCGAACATCGCGCGTCTGTTCGATGGCGGCGTGGCGCCGGACGGGCGGCCGTTCCTCGCGATGGAATACGTTCGGGGCCTTCCCATCGACCGCTACTGCGATCGCCAAAACCTCACGCTGACGCAGCGCATCACCCTCTTTCGATCCGTCTGCGCCGCCGTTCAGCATGCGCACCAGAATCTGGTCATACACCGCGATCTCAAACCCTCGAACATCCTCGTCGATGCGTCGGGGGAGGTCAAGCTGCTGGACTTCGGCATCGCGAAACTGCTGGACGACCCCCAGAGGTCGCACCAGGGACCTGTGACGCGCACCGGCGCGCGTCTGATGACGCTGGAATACGCCAGTCCCGAGCAGGTCCTCGGCCAAACCATAACCACAGCTTCCGATGTGTACGCGCTCGGCATCCTGCTGTACGAACTGCTCGCCGGCGTGCGCCCGTATAACCTCACCGCCCTGTCGCCAACGCAGATCGAAGCGGCCATCTGCGAACACGATCCACCGCGGCCGAGCATGCGACCCGAACTACCCGAACGCGCCCAACGCCTCCTGCGGGGCGATCTGGACGTCATCGTCATGAACGCGCTGCGCAAACAGCCGGAACGCCGCTATGCCTCACCAGCGCATTTGAGCGAGGACCTCCTGCGGTTCACGCGCAAGTTGCCGATTTCGGCACGGCCGGACACGTTCAGCTACCGGGCGTCGACGTTCGTCCGACGGCATCGCGCGGCCGTGCTGGCTACCGCGCTGACCC